>CANQWG010000018.1 GCA_947627505.1 uncultured Bacilli bacterium
ATTGTTTTTATTATTATAGTTTCTTTTTTTACTTTATTTCTCCGAAATTTTTCGAGGTAATTTACAAAAGACGGGAGCCAAAAATTGATCCAACAATAATAAGCCCTTTGTGTTTTAATTTCTTTTTTGGCTTTTCAGCTTTAGTTTCCATAATAGATTGTTCTTCCATTTTATATACCCCCCCAAAATTTATATTTAAAATTTGTATTGTTCATTTTTTCATTATATTTGTTGCATTTAAAACGATAATTAATGAAAATATCAAACACATTTTTCTTTCGTTTGACAAAACCTTTGTGGTATTATAAAATCATAAAGGTATTATCGTACCAATAATATAACATTTTTTAACATAAATTCAAGCGTTTGAATTTCTCAAAATTCAAAATGGAACTTTAAGAAAAAAACAATTCATTGCGGTACGAAATCAATAAAAAGTGCCATATAGGAGGAACATAATATGGGTGGAAATGCAAAAACAACAGAATTTTTAAAAGAGTGTCTTGCCGACGCACTAATTAAATTGTTACGAAAGAAACCGTTAAATAAAATATCCATACCAGAAATTTCAGAAACAGCTCAAGTTGGAAGAACAACTTATTTCCGAAACTTTTCGAGCAAACAAGAAGCAATTACTTTTAAACTAATTAAATTATGGGAACACTGGGCAGACGAACATAATATTGCGGAGCGAAAAAACTTCACTTCAAAAAACGGATTGACATTTTTTGAGTTTAATTACAGCATAAAAGACTTACTTGCTCTTTTTTATGAAAGAGGCTTACAATCAACAATTTATGATGCTTTTTATTCTATTATGGTTTCTCAAAATAAAGAAAATGTTTTTGAATTTTATAGAGGACTATTTTATTCTTATGGACTGTTCGGATTGCTTGATGGTTGGATTAAGCGTGGATTTCACGAAACACCAAAAGAAATGCAAGAATATATTGATAAAATTTAGTCTTAGAAAGTTCAAACCCATAATACTTGATAAAGTTCAAACTCTATATGACCCTAAACTATCACTTTACAAAAACAAAGCCTATTTTTTTTAATTCAAAAGCTATAATATCATTATTTTGAAAAATTTAAAAAAAACTACGGTCTACAAAGTTAATGAACTACCACGAAAGTGCTATAAAAAGAAAAAAATCGTTCTATTATTTTTGATAATAGAACGAGATTCTTTTCTTTCCTGGCGGAGAAAGAGGGATTTGAACCCTCGCGAGACGTGAATCTCCTATCGGTTTTCAAGACCGACCCCTTCAGCCGCTTGGGTATTTCTCCACTTAAATAAAAAAAGCAATGGTGGACCCTGCAGGACTTGAACCTGCAACAACCCGTTTATGAGACGGGGGCTCTAACCATTGAACTAAGGGTCCAAAATTATGGTAGCGGCGGGGGGATTCGAACCCTCGACCTACCGGGTATGAACCGGTCGCTCTAACCAACTGGGCTACACCGCCATAAGCATGAACATGCAATAAAAATAATATCAAATTGAATTATAAAATCAATAGAAATGTTTTATTTTGATTAATTTACATTTAAAGACATCTTCTTTCAGTCTTGATTTTTATACCATTTGAAATCAATAGCAAAAAGCCATATACTTAAATATAGATAAAAGAGGGTTAATTATGTTCAAAAACATTCGTACTTTACATAAAATTACTAAAGATGACAATAAGAAAGCGCTAGAAAATATGACCTTAAATGATGATCAAGAAGTTATCGTGCCTTTGACTCTTTCTAATGAAAGCAATATCATCTCCCTTTTTTCAATTAAAGAGAATCCTATTTTAGACGAAAGCCTCTCTAATTTTATCGAAGAGCAAACACACTTTATCCCTATTCGTCAAAAAATTGCTTTTGAAATTCAAAGTGATGAAGAATTAAGCGATGAAGTCAAAGCTCAATTTCTCTCTTCCCTTTCCAAGCATTACCATCATCGTTCAATCGCGATTGCTCAAGAAAAGATCATCAATCAAAGAAATGTGTTAATTTTTCTTTTGATCGGCGTTGTTTTCTTAGGGTTTGCCTTCTTCGTTTCTGCTTTTTACACTAATCAAATTTTATCTGAAATTTTGATGATTATCGGATGGGTCTTCGTTTGGGAAGCGACCGATCTCTTTTTTATCGAACGTGGTATTTTAAATAAAAAACAAATTAAATATCATCGTATTCAAACTGCAAAAGTTACTTTTAAGAAGAAATAAAAAAAATAAGGAGTTACATTTATGGAAGAACTACACAATCATGGCCATTCGACAATCGACGAAAAAAAGATACCAAGCGAAACAAAACTTGTTGACTGCAGCGAAATCTTTTCATTGCTATCCGATCCTACACGTTTAAAAATTTTATTTATTCTTTGTCATAGTGAAGAATGTGTTTATAATCTAGCAGCTTTGATTAAAATGTCAGCTCCTGTCGTCTCCCATCACTTACGATTTTTAAAACAGGCCGGCATCATTAAAAATCGCCGCGAAGGCAAAGAAGTGCACTATTCGTTATGTGAAAGTCGAAAAGCTAAATTAGTTCATCAAATAATCGATCAACTGATAGAACTATAAATAAGCGTTAAACATCACCATCGCAAAACCATAGTAGCATAAAATTGCCACGATATCGTTTAACGAGGTTATAAAAGGTCCTGAAGCTGCCGCAGGATCTATTTTTATTTTTTTGAAGAAAATCGGAATTAAAGTACCTATTATCCCTGAAATCATCATCGAAGCCACCACAGCCACAAAAACAATAAATGATAAGGTCAAGGCATCTTGATAATTGAAGCCATTCGCTTCAATAATTACCGATTTTGTTAGTATTTCATAGATAAAAATAAAACCAAAAGAAATCGTCCCTAAAACCAATGCGTTGATCATGCTGACTCGTAATTCCTTGAAAATCAATTTTAAAATTTTCTTAGAGTTAAACTCCTCATCAGAAAGGACCCTAATCGTCACAGCAAGACTTTGTGTACCGGCATTTCCCGCCATATCTAGAATCATAGATTGAAAGAATACGACGACAGGAAATGCGGCGATAACCGCTTCAAATCCCTTTAAGAAGAACGAAATTCCTAAGCCAAGAACAAGTAAAAGCAACAACCAAGGTAATCTTTTTTTTATCGATTGACCAACCGGCTCTTGAAGATCCTCAGCTTCGGTTAAACCAGCAAAACGCGAATAATCTTCGTTTAATTCTTCATCGACCACTTCTACGACGTCGTTTGCAGTGATAACGCCGATCAATTGATTGGATTCGTCAAGCACCGGAATGATATCTTCCGAATACTCTTTAATATCATTCAAGCACTCCGCAACTTTTTGCTTGGCAAATAAGTATGGGTAATTTTTCTTGGTAATTGAATCGAGGTCATCATTGCTTCTTGCACAAATCAAATCCTTTAAATCGATAGCACCGATAAAGTGATCTTCATTATCTATCATAAAAAGCGTCGAAATATTGTCATTTTCACTAGCTTGAGTCACCAAACTCTTCATTGCCGATTTGATGTTGTCACTCTGTTTGATTGTGATATAATTGGTCGTCATTTTGCTTCCGATTTCATCTTCATCGTAGGAAAGAATCAACTTGGCATCTTCGGCGGCTTCTTCATCCATTAAATTTAAAATCGACTCACGATCTTCTTTTTCTAACTCTTGCAAAACATCGACAGCATCGTCAGAATCCATGAGTTCGATAAGATCGGCCGCTCTTTTGTCATCTAATTGATCGATAACTTCATCGACATTATCGGTATATGAAAGAACCGTCGAAGTTCTCTCATCACCTAAAATTTTAAATAATCGATTTCGCTCTTCTTCCGTTAATAAAGGAATCACTTCTGCGATATCATTTTCGTGATAATCCGCCAATTTTTCTTCTATTTCTTGGTCAGTCATATCACTTTGTAATAACTTGAGAATTTCTTCAATGAATTCGTTCATAAATGACCCTCCTTATTAAAAAACTCATCTAAATAGATGAGTAGCATAACGCATTAACGTATGAACTTTAACTCTTTTAAGCATGAAATCGCATTATGTTTAGCCTTCGCGACTAAACCTGTTAACCCACTAATGAAGTCTCCTTCATTTTGCGGCAGCGACCGAATCTTAAAAGTAGCCTCATCTACCGTTTTTCTAATTACCATTATATACTATTTCTAATAATTTTTATTGTAAACAAAAAGATGATTATTAAGAAAAAAACCGACTCAAAGAGCCGGTTTTTATATTTAAATTGAAAGTGAGGCGTATTCACTAATTGTCGTGGTACCGATATCGTAGATTTCAACTGCGCCGATAACATAGTATTCATAGTCATCATAATAGTAACCTGTGATAATCAATCCGGTATCGGTCAATTGAATTTCAATTCTCGATATCTCCGGTAATGTCGATAGGGTATCCCCAGTCGGGAAAGTCATGATATTGTCATAATCGCGTAAATACATAAATTGCGAGAAAATATATGTGTTATTAAGGTAATCGGAATAATAAACTTCTTTTTCTTCATCGTAATTAAAGCTTGAAGTATCGCGAACATAGGATGATTTAAAAGCAAAGTATCCTAAATACAACAATCTAGCAGATAAGTCGGTGGATTCATAGAAGAAAAGACCCTTTTGAATTGAACCTTGACCTAATTCCACACTTTCATCGGTTATTTTCGTTTTATAAACCATATTGTCACGAATCATGATACCTTGTCCAAAGACTGGACTATAAACACCTTCAGTTAAGGAATATTTGCTGATTTTGCCACTTAAGCCTTTGTTTTTAAAATAACCCTTATCAAGATATCTGACCGTGTAATTGCTTGTTGTGGTACCAAGTAACGCTAATTTATCTGCCAATGGGGTAAGATCTGGAATTTTAGGACGAACTCCCTCTTCGATAAAGCTCTTTAATCCTTCTAAGTCATCGGTGGTACCGATATCTTGGTAAACCAATTCATAATAACTGATTTGATCAAGACCTTGGATAAAGTAATAATATGCGATTAAAACTTTTCCAAATGTCGGAGATTCAAGTGGAATATAGGCTATTTGAAGGAAATCTTCTTGAACTCCGAAAAAACTTAGCTGCATAGTGAGTAATTGAAACATCGTGGTGGTGTTATCAGTGAGAAGAAAAGCCGTAATATCGGACTCTTCGTCATACTGGGATTCAAATTCATTCATATTGAAAGTAGAGTTGCTTTGATTAGGACGAGTATAATACATCATATTGTAAATCGGTCCTAGTTCAATCGGCGTGTATTCCTCACCATCAACTGTGGTTCTATAGAAATCTTCTGCGATATGATATACTCCTGAAACCAATGAATATTCATAAAATAATTTATAACCGTTTCTCTCGATTCCTTCTCGAACAAGACCATCCGTTGTTCCGTAGATCCCATTATAGAAAGTCACTGAATTTTCAGTAAGACTCATATAATTCGAACCTACAAACAATGTGTAGTTAGATTTTCCTAATTCATCAAAAATCGAAGTGAATAAAAGGGTATCTTTCTCTTGTTTGGTAAGTTCGGAAGAAGATGATGAAGATGAATCTTCTTCTCCACTCGATGAAACGTTATTGCTTACATCACTGCTATCCTCTAAGCTAGTGGAAGAATTTGAACTTGTCGGTTCATTTGAATTAGTGCATCCTACGAGAAGCAATCCTACTAACGCTAATAATAATTTGTTTTTTGACATAACTTTTTCCTCCTTATTTATTATAAATGTTCAATCAAATAGTAATTCTTTTTACCTCTTCTAACTATTTGATAGCAATTAAATAAAGCATCCTTTTTTGTTAAAATAGCGTCAAGATCAGTTATTTTATTTCCGTTTACTAAAATTGAGCCATTTGTCACAAACTCTCGCGCCTCACGTTTGCTTGAAGCAGCGCCGACATCTTTAAGCGCATCTAATAGACCGATATCGCCAGAAATCGAAATCTTTTTTATGCCTTTAAAGACGATCTCCAATTGTTCTTTAGTCAATTCGTTGATATTTCCTGAAAACAAGGCTTCCGTCATTTTCAACACTTGATTTAATTCTTCTTCGCCATGAATGATTTTTACAATCTCTGAAGCTAAAACTTTTTGGGCGATTCTTTGTCCTAATGAAGCATAATGCTCTTTGGCAATTTTTTCAATTTCATCTAAACTTAAGAATGTGAAGATTTTTAAATATTTAACCGCATCATCATCCGATGTATTGAGAAAGTATTGATATAAAGCATACGGTGAGGTCATCTCTTTATCTAAGAATAAAGCTCCATCTTCAGATTTACCGAATTTTTTTCCGTCAGATTTAGTGATAAGATGCATTGTAAAAGCCGCAACCTTCGTTTCGGGTCCTTCGATTTTCTTGATAAGATCCAAACCTGAAGTCAAATTACCCCATTGATCGGAACCTCCGATTTGAAGTCGACAACCATAATTGCGATATAGCGTCAAAAAATCGACCGCTTGAATTGTCGTATAAGAGAATTCCGCAAAAGAAATTCCATTTGCTAATCTTGAAGCGACTACTTCTTTATTCAACATATTGTTAATCGAAAAATATTTTCCATAATCGCGAAGATAATCGATAATTGAAATTTTTGATATCCAATCGTAATTATTGATGATCATTCCTTTAGAAGCATCTTCTAAATTCAAAAAACGCGATAATTGCTTTTTTAAAGCTTCGGTATTACTCGCGGTAGTCTTAGCATCAAGAAGATTTCTTTCATGGGATTTTCCAGACGGGTCACCAATCATTCCGGTGGCTCCACCGACAACCGCGATGATTCGATGTCCTACACGTTGTAAACGCATCAACAATGAAATCATGACAAAATTACCCATATGCATCGATTTTGCAGATGGGTCAAAACCACAATATATCGTTTGGGGAGTATCTAAAAGCTCTTTCACTTCTTCTTCATTGGAAAAATCTTTGATGAGACCTCTAGCATTCAATTCATCTAAAATATTCATAATTTCACCTCAATCAAACGATTGTTGCTATTAATATAGCAATCTCTTAATCAAATATCAAATAATTATGACATTAAAATGAAATTTTTAGAGGTGAATTATCTTTAGATAATCATATGCAAATAGACCACTCGCGACACACAAAGTGTTTTATTGTGAATCAAAATCAAACAATCATTTAACTCTTTGGAAATTTTAAAAATTATAATCTCTTGTCCATCTTCTTTTTCACGACTCATTTCAAAATTTAGCATTTTATCTTTACCCTCTTCAAGGGTCTTTAAAGATAAAGTACCATCACGAGCTAAATCGTAAGCGACAATATTGGCAAAATTATCTATTTCTCGGTAATTTTGTTCATAAATTATAAGGTCAAAACCAATGATAAATCCAACAAAAATAAACGATAAATTAAAAATAGCTTTTTTCATAAAATTTTCATCACCTCAGCAATGAGAAATAAAATATGAAAGATTAAAAAAACATAAGGAATAACTGTAATACTCCTATAAAAGACATTATGTTTTTTCTGACCAAGGACTTGCCGGTAATTTTGTAAAACCATTTTTTTCTCGTCTTTTATGTTGATTGTATTCTTCGTACAACTTTCATAAACAGCGGCCATCGTTTCACAAAATATTTTATCTTCATTTTCTTTTAAGCTTTGAAATAAATATTCAGGATTTCGCATTTCAAAAGCAGTGATAAAATCTTCTAATTCCATCTTTTGATCATCATTTTTCAGATATTCCAAAGCTTTTTCATAAGCAACATATGGAGTGTGAATAGCACAAAAAGCATAAAATATCAATATCGTCACATTAAATGTTACTTTAAAAAAGTCACATGTTTTTCTTTTTGCATTAATCGCAAAAAATGTTAATAGCATTCCTCCGATTAGTACGATCGAACATAAATAAACAAGTGGGAAATACGTGTCTTCAAAAATAATTGAAAGATAATAATTTCGAGTCAATTTAAGCATAAAGAAGAAACAAGTAATTCCGTTAATCCAATTCAAAAAATTTTCCAAAACTACCGACCATTTGATATCGTCGTTATTTATTTCACAATCTGCCAATGGCATAAGATAGTCAACGATTTTTTGACATTCGTTTTTCCCTTCTGCCTCTTCAATTTCATCAAAAAAAATTTTTGCCGATACAAAGTGATACTTTTGTTTGACGCTTTCCATAAAGTCCGGATAATTATCGGTTTGTGCAACAAGATTCATTGTCAAAAATGTTTTTTTCACAATTTCTTTAGTATTTTTTCCATCTTTAGACATTAGACGAACTCCTTCAAGTAATAACTTAAATTCTCTTTTAAGATCTTCTTGCTTTTTTAAATTTCGAAGAAATGGAACGATTACCAATCGTTCAAAAATCAAAACGGCGCATATTGTTAATAAAGCATAAAGTGATTTACCTGAGATAAAAGCCAAGGTAAATGCAAATGTTAAAACTTTCAAAAATCTAATAAGATCTATTTTTTTCTTCATTTCAAGGTCTCCTTTACTTCGACGCTGAATGTATAATGATGCCAATAACCGCTAGATAAAGTGATTGTAACCTTATCGCTAAAAATTTCACTGACGTTATCTTCAAGATAAAATTTAAGCGTAAGAAATTTATCGATATTTTTAAATTGATTATTCGCGCTCGATAAAAAATAATCATTAAAAGAAGAATTGTCGATTACCATTCTTTCTTTATAATTATCCATTATCATAACACTAGATAGAACAGTTGATTGATATGCCAAAAATCGCAAAGGCAATTTTGTATTTAATAAAAAAATTTGATTTAGATTTAGAACTACTGAAAAGATTAAAATAAAAATTTTTATCATGGTTTAGATAATGTAAATTGATACTTCCCTTCGTTTCCAATTAACGTGCGATCTAACAAAATAGTAGTTCCAAAATAAAATGATGTGAGATAACTTTTTAAAGTTACGAAAAAATAAAATTCCGTATCTTTTAAATTTTTGGGTAAATAAAGATCTTCGCTATAAAAAGTTTTTCCGTGACTTGTAAATTGCATTCCATAATCACTAAAACGATAATAAACTCCTTCTTTCAGTTTTAAGTGCCATTCTTTTATTTCAAGCAAAAAAACATAACTGCTTTTTAAGTAGTTATAATATTTATCGTTAAAGGTTTTAAACGGCAAATTTATCATTCCTTCAATCATCAATTTACTAGCATTACTATCAAAAGTTCCTAATTTGGTCAAACTAAAATCGTAACCGCTATTGAAATTAATGCTTTCGGATAAATTTTTAAATTCCAAATAAGTATCATCTTTTAAAATCGTCGTATCATCTAATGGTTGCAAATAACTTGCTAAGTAATATTTTTGATTAGAGGCTTTGATGTTTTTTAAATTAAGACACATAAATTTTGAATGATAATATTTATTGTTAAGTTTTTGTTTGACTGTGATTACATGATTAACGAGATTGTCGAAACTATAATAGAATGATATCTGCGTAGAAGGAAAAAGTTTTATTATAAGCTCATCATCCTTGTAAATTTGAATTTCATTTCCTTGATTATGCTCTAAGACAAAACTTACATAAAGTTGATTTTCTAATAATGTCGTCTCCACTTCCCTTAGTAAAATATTAAAGGGATCTAAAGCAAATTTATCCAACATAATAAATATTCCGATAGATAATAACAATACTTTATTCATAGAGCGCCATAAATTTATTTACTGCCTGCTTTCTCAACCGATAAAAAGTCGAACGCGAATACTTTCTCATCCACCAAAATTTGTCAATTTGGAAAAAGAATTCGTTCCACAAAATGTCACGAACTGCACTTTCTAATGATGCTAATATAAAATTGATTTTGGCAATCACTTTTTGATCGTCGCTGTACTCTTTGGTCGCTAAAGACCAATATGAAGAATAATTTTCTTCTGGATCAAAAAGCATATTGTCTTGGGGACTAGATTTTCCCTCTCTTAACAATTTTGCAAGCGCTCGCTTATAAATTTGCGCTACTTCAAACATTTGCTTATCGTACTTGATGACTGTCGTTTCTGATTTCATAATATCCTCCTGTCTTCTAAATAAAGATATTAAGAAATTTTTATTTCTTTTTGACAAAATTTAACAACAAAAAGTCATTTCCCAGTCTCTTCCCAAATTTATCCTAATTTAATATCAAAAATTAACTACAAAGCATTATCTTATTTTTCGATAATTATGGTCGATTAAAGAATAAAGATACGCTTCACAAGGAAGGGCGAATATTCGCATGACATAATTGCAGTAAGTTAATATTTGTTTATCATACGCACTATCGTTAATATTTTTGGTTTTATAATCGATAATGATCGTTTTGTCTTCTTTAACGATTAATAAATCGATGATGCCGTGACTTTCAGTAAGTTCATCAATAAACTCATATTCTTTGAAAATTTTAGCTTTTTCAATATTTTGAAGAAGATCACTATTGATAAAAGCGAATATATGCTTTTTAGCTTCATAATCATCAATTGCATCATAATTGGGTTTTTTAAAATCGAGAAATTCAAGATAACGATGCAATTTTGTACCATAATCCATGCTATTAATTTGACTATTTAAATCTAGTGATTTGCTAGAACTTGCAGGTTTTTGTTCCTTTTCAAACGAATAGTTCATCTCTTTTAAAATTAATTTTATTTTATTTTGATGTTCAATTGCATTAACGTCGTTAATAGATTCTAATACTAATCCTGAAGAATGCTCAAATTTTTGAATAAATGGAGCGAAAATATCATAAAAAGATTTAGCTTTTAATAATGGTTTTGCTTCTTCAAGTTCGGGCAAAACGATGATGATCTTTTCTTTAGCGCGAGTCAAAGCGACATATAACAATCTGATTTTTTCTGATAGATCTTTTTGCTTTTCTTCATTTTGATATAAAATATGTAACAAGCCTTTTTGGTGTTTGGCATTCGGCAATAATAATCCGTAATTATCCGAAAAACCATAAAGTGAATTATAATCTGATTCATTAAAGGTCTTTGTAAATCCTGAGTAATAAATCAATGAAAACTCTAATCCTTTTGACTTATGGATGTTCATGATTTTTACAGCATCTAACGAAGAAGAAACTGCCGGCAGATTCAATTTTAAATTGTATTCTCCAATATGAATAAAATAATCGACTGCATCATCTAAAGAATATTCAAGACGAACCATCATCGATAACGATGAAACGAAAAGGTCAATGTATCTTTCATACATTTTGACATCTCCGATAAGAATAAGTTTAGAATAAATATCGAGCGAAAAAATCACTTCTTTATATAAAAGATCCAATGGGAGATGGCGCTTTTCATCGACAATTTGTTTGATGAAAACAAATTCCGCTGATGAAGTGTATTTTTCATCCGCACTCAACTCAAATAAATATTGGTCATTTTTAGAAAAAACAAAACTTCTTAAAAGTGAGAAAAAACTATGCTTTAAAGTATCATCGAAAGTTTTATTATCACGAATATAAGAAATCACTTTCAATAAATTAATCAAAACCTTCAATAAAGCATTATCGACAATATTTTCATCATTTTCAATGTATAATGGAATTTGATATTCGGTAAAAATTCTTTTATACAGATTAAAAGAAGTCCCACGATCCATTAAGATACAGATGTCATCAAAACGAATCGGTCTTAAGATTTCTTTTCCATCGATATAATCATAAATTTCATAATGCTCTTCAATTTTCTTTCTAATATCACTAGCGATGATTTTCGCTTCAATTTCTTCCCGCTCTTTAGCTTTTAAATCGCTACTATAAGTTAAACAAGTAATATGATGATCGTCTTGGCAGTTACCAGCTTGATCGTAACTTTTATTGCCACTTTCAATAATATGGTCTTTTTTATAATCAGCACCACCAATTTTTAAACTCATGATTTGTTGAAAAATATAATTGATATCGGCAATTACTTCTTTTCGAGAGCGAAAATTAGCCTTTAAATCTATTTTTTGTCCTCCATTTAAAGCAGCATACTTTTCATATTTTTCTTGAAAAATGTCACTGTTTGCGTTGCGGAAACGGTAGATAGATTGTTTGATATCACCGACCATATAGACATTGTCCGTTGCGATATACGAAATGAATAAATCTTGTAAAGTAGAAGTATCTTGATATTCATCGACCATGATCATTTTCAATCCGTTTTTGATATCATCACGAATGCTTGAAAAATCTCTCACTAACGATAACGCGAATTTAGCAATATCGTTAAATTCATAAGCAGCATGTTCGGTTTTAAATTGCCATTGTCTCTCATCTAATTCCTTTGTCAAAGTAACGATAAGAGAAATGTCATTTTGAAAATATCGCATCTCGGTTTCAAGGCTTTCTAACGAAGAGTAATAATTAACTAGTTCTTTTAAATCACTGACTTTATCTTTAACTTTCTTATTTATATTTGAATCATTTTCATCGAGGCCCTTGGCTCTTGGTAAAGTTAATGAGGTTATTTGATTAACCAAAGAATCAAAGTCACCATCAATTGTTGCAATGAGACTTTTTATATCGATAACATATTCATTATACTGATCCATTTTATCAATCATCAAAGAAATTTCTTCTATTTGTTCTTTTATTAATAACACATAATTATTCAAAATCATCGTTTTGAAATCTTCACTTGATAATCGCATCTTGATATCTTGAAAAAAGGCTTCTTTATCGATTGATATATCAGCTTTATCGTGAAGTTTTAATATTATCGATTTTAAATTATGGTCATCTTTAAAACTGTGCTTAAGAACCAAATTTTCAAACTCTAAATCTTTTGATAAATAATGACCATGAAAAATCTCATCTAAGCATTTGCGTTTATACACCGAAATGACGCTGCTATCGACAAGATCGATATCTCGAGGTAAATTCAACTCAGCGTGATATTTTTTAACAAGCGATAGTGCATAAGCATCAAAAGTGGTTATATCGGCACGGTCAACTTCACTCGCTTCCTCAAGATTATTCTCATAAAGCTTTTTACGAATTCTCTCTTTCATTTCTCCAGCCGCTAAACGAGTAAATGTTAAAATCAAAAAGTCTTGCAAATGAAATCCTTTTTCTTTCACAAGATACAAAACCCTTTCAGAAAGAACCGCGGTTTTTCCCGATCCAGCTCCGGCGGAAACTATAATATTGCTGCCAAGGGTTGTAATCGCCCGCTTTTGATCTTCGGTAAACTTAACTGCCATATTGTGAATTCTCTTCTTTCTTAGTGTCTATATAAACTGTATCGGTTTCATCGTGAAAGCAAAGATCGCTAAATTGACAATATTCACAAGGTAATTTTCCTTCGTTAATGCGTTTAGGATTAATATCAAATTGACCTTGTCTGATACAAGATACTGCTTTTTTCAATTGCTTTAAGGTTTCATTTTTCAATTCATCGCGGGTTTCTTTAGAGATCACCTTTGCACATCGGTCAAACGCTCCGCTTTTTATGATCTTCAAATTTTTGATAAACTCTGAATTACAATAAGTATCATCGAGACGCTGCAACACTTCTCGATCATCGAGCGTTAACCCATTGAGTTTTAAAAATTTCAAATCTTGACCATAAAGAAAATCGGAACTTAAAATCGTTTTAATGTATAATCCAATCGTCTCATAATCCGGATAATTTGTCTCTATTAAAAGCAAATAAAGCGGTAATTGAAGACTAAAACCATACGCTACTTGATCTTGATTAAACGTAAAAGAACCCGTCTTATAATCAGTGAGAATCAATTCCTTTTCTTTTTCATTGATGCTTATCCGATCGATTTTACCCGTTAAAAAAGTATTACTATCGATTTGATAATTCAAATTTTTTTCACACAAGATATGTTTAAAAGCTGAATGATTTTTAAAATCCTCGTTATTTTCGATAATAATCGGCAATAACGGAAGTAAATTTTTAAGCCAAAGCAATTCTTCGACTGTGAAATTATATTCGTTCACAAGATTAGTAAGTTGTTGCGTGTCGATTGTTTGAATTTCGCTTAGTTCCAATACTTTGTGAAACAAATTGCCCAATTTCAAAGAAAAAGTCTCTGAATCTTCGTTTAGTTTTAAAATTCGCTCGGCAAAATATGAAAAAGCACATTTGTTGTAACTTTCGATGCGCGTAAAACTAATGTTCATCGAATGATTATTTTCAAAGTTCAAAGAAGATTTAAATTTATGTGAATAAGTGCGATACGAAGACACGCGATCATCCATAAGTTCAATTGAAGGATGATCGATTTTATAATGAAAATACTGATCAAGATACGATGCGAGCTCTAAATTCATTTGCTTTAAAGAATAACGAACGTACTCATCTTTAATATCAGTATTTTGAAGTGATAAATCTTTGACCAATAATGAAGGAAAAGCGGTTTTTTGTCCGACTTTTTTTGAAAACGTAATCCAAATATTTTCACTGTTTTGGATAAATTTTAAAATCTGCTTTTTTTCAAGATTGGTTTTATCTTCACTATTAAGGCGATTTAAAAGTGATTTTTCTTCATCAGTTAGATACTCCGTGTCTTTATAAATATGCGGAAAACTCTCCAGCGAAAAGCCCAAGATAAAATTATATTTACATGGTTGATTTCCTATTACAGATACGGCTTCTTTAAATTGTTCTGTTTCAAGATATGTCTTTGACGCACAGTAGCGAAGATAAGCTTGAAGCTCACTTTGTGAGGGGTCAAAATCCTTTATTTCAACATACTTTTCGATGACAAAATTCTTGATTTCTTGTGGAATTGTTTCGTTTTCCAACCATGTTTCCACTGATTCTTGAAGCAAATTCAGAGAATGATTAAAATCAATGGTCGCACTTAAAGGATACCGCGTTTTAAAATTTATCGGCAACGAAGCGATCCGTGAAATTTTTTCTAATGGATAGCAATAATCGCTTGGCAAACGATAAAGCCCGATTTCATTGAGAGAGACGCCCTCTACTACAAGTTTATTGATACGATTGATAACAAATAGTAATTCCTGGTCTAAATCTTCAAACTCGTGATAAAAAATATTGTTGCTTTTTTTGTTGCCTTTTAAATTTTCAAAAGAAAAATTAGCTTCTAATTTGTGTAGGGCATTGAGCAATTCTTTATCGTCAGACTCATAATCACAAACGAGAATATTTTTTCGATAATAATGCGTTTTGAATTGCTGATTGTAATCTATGAGATTAGCTTTTTTAAGTAAAGATAATATATCTTTTAATTCTTCGATTTTTTTACTATGAGCATTTTCGTTTAAAAAATATAAATTCGAAATAATGTCACTGCACTCTTCAAAATTTTTACCTTGGCGATAAAGGAAAAAAGTCGCCTCCGGTTTGATTTTAAAGTACACATTTTCTATCAATTGCTCTTTCGTCAACAATTTAAAAGCAGCCAAAGGATTCTTTGCCCGATATTTTAAAAAATATTTCTTACTTTCCTGAGGACAAATTATAAGATCAGCATTATCGATTGTGACATTTTCATTCAAAACAGTCATACGAAAGAAATTTTCCTTCTTTGTTTGTTTGATGATTTAAAATCCGTCCATAAATCAAATTATCATGTGGATTCTCTTTTAAATGAAGGATATCGGTAATTTCAACTGTCATTTGAACTTTGGCATTTTCAATCAAAATTGCGGTACCATCTCTTTTAATCTTAATATTTACCAACTTATCAACTTGATCAGAATGAAGATCCCCTAACTGCAACGCGATTTCCTTCTGTGATTCACTGAGAGATGAAACTCCAATGATATCTCCGATTTTTATATTATTCCCAGTTGCTGATTGTTCTCCTAAAACCATCATAATTCGATCATAATCTACCATCATGGCCCAAGCACAGGTCATCGCATAATCCCGATTATCTTTACGGTAACTGACAACATTTGCTCCTTGATTAAAAGCTCGAAACGACATAAGTAAATTCTCCTTTCATTACTCGACTGATTTAAGAGCCTCAACGGCATCAACCTTATTGGCGACTCTTCCTAAAAATAAGTTTACCACAATCGCGGTGCCAAGTGATATGGCAAGTGAAATAAGATAAGAAACCGGTTCAATATGATATTGATAATAGAAAAGATTGGTTTGATTGATTTCAAGGATCAGCTTTAATAACGGATAGCCGAAACAAAGCCCGATGAGACTTGAAAGAAAGGTAAGAATCAAGATTTCTACGGCTAGACTTTTAAATATCTCCAAACGATTGAAACCTAAAACTTTTAATGTTGCAATATCGCGTTTTCGCTCATTAAAGTTTAAAATCGAAAGATTGTATGTGACCACCATCGCCAAAGCGATAGCAAAAACCTTAATGGTGTTGCACATCAAAGTGACGCTGGAAACAACATTGTTCACGCGCTCGGCATAATCGTTTTTAGTCATCATTTCAAGATTCAACTCAGAAATGTGAGTCGTAACTTGAGATATATTTTCATCTTCATCAACAAAAACCTGAGCTTGAGTCGGCGCAAAATTAATATCGGGAATATTGGTGTAATCAATAAAAGCATAAAGCCACACCGAAGCGGTAAAAATTCCATCAATTTTTGCACGATATTCATTGCCTAAAACCGTAAAGCTTATGGTATCTCCAACATCAACATTCAATTCTTCGGCTTGTTTTTGTGAAAGAACGATGCCTTCATCAAGTTCCTTTAACATCGTGAACGACTCTGCTTTTGGTTCCACCAAATATAAAGTACAGTCGACAGCTTTGCCTTCGTAAGTGGCACGCATCGGAAGCGTCATCGTCTCTTCTACTTTTTTTACGTGTTCAATTTGATTTAATTGTTCTTTTGACGATTCTCCGTTTTTATAAGTAACCATAATATCCGAGTCATAGAGTCCATACAAATCGCTATTGACTCCATAATTGATTGTGTCTAAAATTCCAAAGCCAGAAACCAATAAAGCAGTACAACCAATAACTCCAAAAATCACCATCAAAGTTCGCGATTTTTTCAAAAAAATATTTCTAAAAGCCATTTTTAGCGTCAATGATTTATCATTAGAGCTTTTTTTCTTTTCTTTAAAATCTTTGATTTTACGAGGGCGCATGCTTTCGCTTGGACTTAAATCCGCTTCGCTTTTTACAATAAAGAACGAGACGACGGCACTTAATATTCCGAATACTAAAACGCTCAATAAAATGGTGCTCCAGGGCATTACGTTAGCGATTTCTGGAATACGATAAAGGATGCTGTATTTAATATTTAAAATGTTAGGAATAAACAAAGGCCCCACAAGTCCTCCGATTAAAGATCCTAAAGCGGAAAGAATTACCCCAAGCGACATGTAATGCAAGATGATTTCTTTCGCGGAAAAACCGAGGGCTTTTAAAGTTCCGATCTCTTCTCGTGATTTAAAAATCAACTGTGAAATCGAAGTCAAAACGACAAGAATCGCCACGATGAAGAAGATTACCGGAAATACCAAAACGAGTTGTTTAGCCTGAACGATATCCGCTTGAATCGTCGCATTGCTAGGTAAATTGTCGAGCGTCAACAATGTGATCAAATTATTGTTGCTCTTAGCTTTAAAATAGTCATTTAAAGAGGTGACGACTGAAGAACTATCTTCACGATTATACAAATCGATTAAATACTGGTTATAACGATTGGCTACCATATTATGAATTTGATTTTTTATCAAACTTTGATATCGAATGAAACATTCATCCACCAAACGATCGCACGCTTCTAATAGTTTGTCGCGTTCTAGATAAGTAATTCCGCTAGAGGTGGTACTATATTCAATTGATTCAGGATGACTCATAAAACCCGTCACGTTAAAAGTGAGGTTAATGACATTTTGACGCAGCGGATTGGAAATTCCGCTTTTAAGACATTGATCGAGCAAATTCATCATAGTCTCATAATTATCGCCAAGAAGGCTTTGAAGATTCAGCGACACTCCTAAATTAAGTTGATCTCCAAGTTCGATTTTGGCATTCTCTCTACTAGCAAAATAAGAATCAATCACAAAGCCTTCTTCCCCTTCAAGAGAAGTGTACTTAGAAATTTCATTGTGATCTTCGGGAACATAAATCGAAGTCGTAAAACCTTCTAGTTCTCCATCCACCACCAGACGTTTTTCAACTTTCTTAAGACGATTATCTTGTTTAAAAAACTCAATATCCGCTTCATCCGTCTCTTTGACATAAACAAAAAGATCAGCGATATTTCCTTTCTCATAGATGGTATCAACTCGCTTTTCAAGCGTCATATAATTTGCAGTCAAACCGGCAAAAAGGCAAACCGCTAAAGCTGCGATAAAAATAATCGCCAAAAATTGTTTGATATTTGAGTGAATTTCACGTCTCGTAGTCTTAAAAAGCAGAGCCGTTTTATTTGGTTTTACCATTTCAAATCATCTACTTCCCGTATTTTTTCATTATAATAATCTTCGATGATGGCTCCATCTTGTATTTGAATCACATGATCGGCGATTTCAGTCAAAGAAGCATTGTGAGTGACCACTATCACCGTTTTTTTGTTGGTTGTGGAGATCTCTTTTAAAAGTTTAATAATCGATCTTCCGGTTTTGGAATCCAAAGCCCCGGTTGGTTCATCACAAAGCAATAAGGTAGGATTTTTTACCACGGCACGCGCGATTGCTACTCTCTGTTGTTCACCACCGCTTAACGAAGACGGAAAGGAATTCATTCTTTTTTCGAGACCAACTTCTTTCATCACCGCTTTGCTATCTAAAGGATTAATTGCCACCGAGCGCGCCAAAGCCACGTTTTCAAGCGCGGTCAATGAGGCAATCAAATTATAGAATTGAAAGACAAAGCCAATATCGTAACGACGATATTTAGATAATTCTTTGCTAGAATAAGCGCTGATATCATGATCATTGACGATAAAAGAACCGCTTGTTGGCGAATCCATTCCACCAAGGATGTTTAAAAGAGTCGATTTTCCGGCACCCGAAGCACCGATAATCACGACAAACTCTCCTTCTTCGATTTTAAAATTAACATCATGGAGCGCTATCGTTTGAACACTCGCGGTTTTATATATTTTTCCGATTCCATTTGCTTCAATAAGACTCATAATAAAACCTCCCTTTATTTCATAATTTAAAATTATCCGGTAGAAGTCAATGTTCTATAGCTTAAATAGCTAGTTATTCAAACTTTTTATCGGAAAATTTCAAATTCGGATCGCCTTTATAATTTTCATAAAGACATTTTTGCATTTCATCAAAACAGCGAATTGCTAAATCACTTACTTGTTCTTTAAATCCTAAAGTTTCATTGGGATATTGAGCTTCAAGGCAATGTAATTCTACGCGATATTTATTAGGTTTTATTTTCTTGGATAGTCGATGAACTTTAGGTTTGAAGACAAAAACCATCGGTAAAACCGGAACATTATTGCGACATGCAAAATGAAAAGCTCCAGCTTTAAAAGTTCTTAATCCCGGGTAATAATACCACATTGAACCTTCAGGTGCAAAATGAATATTGCCGCCATTTTTTAAAATGTCGTTAACCACTTTCATAAATTTTTTCATTTGTTTCGGATCATGAGGTATTGGAATTCCACCCAATGGTCTTAAAAATTTTCTCGCCACCGGAATTTGAAAATTCTCTTGTAGCGTGCAAAAATGCAATAATTTGAATTTGGTAAGCATCGTCGATACTGAAGTGGTATCTAACGGAAAACAATGGTTATTAATTAAGACCTTACCCTTTTTTTTGACTTTTTTATAATTCTCTTTGCCGATAATACGAAAATTATTGAAAGTCCGATTGTACACTTGAAAATAACTGATTGCTAATAGTTGAATTACTTTAGCTCCAACACGACGAAGAAGTCCTTCGGTGACGTACATGTAATCATCATCAAGTTTAAATTCCTTTGAGATGTTACATGACATCATATGCTGATGTTCGTCTTCCGGATATATCGGTTTTTCTTTAATTTTCATACTGCGCCTTATTTTCTTCGATCGCTTCGGCAAAGACTTCTTCTAATTGCCTGACGCAACGATCTAGTTGAAATTGTTCGGCATATTTGGTGTACATTTTTGATAATTCTTTGATTCTATGCGGATGTTCGATAAAATAATCGATCTTTTGGCTTAAATCTTTACTATTTCCATGTTTAAATTTGCATTCGTCCGTTAAACAAAACTGATTGGTTGCTGATTTTTTACTATCGCTTATAATCGGCACAAGACCGCAAGAGAAGGCTTCGATACAAGAAATCGCCTCGATTTCCGCATCAGAAGCATGGACATATAAATCAGCGTAATTTAATATATTGATCAATTCTTCTTCTTCGCAGAACTTAAGCTCAATCGGATTGGTCATCCCGATTTGCATCGCTTCAAATTTACTTTTTAAAGGACCATTTCCGCAAAAGATAAGTTGAATATGATCATGATATTTTGAACGCCCGACTGCTTTTATCAAAAGGTCATGCCGTTTTTCTCGAGAATAACGTCCCACTGTTACAATCACAATCTTATCCTTATATTTTTCGGGACGTTCCACTTTTTTCGGTTTAAAACTACTTAAACAACCATTTGAAATTACATGAAGTTCATTTTGATAGCCATGTTCTTTTAATTGATTGGCAATCATATTGCTTGGACAGTGAACTTTTTTGACATCACGATAAAGCCATTTGTAGAATAAATGATAAATAAAATCATTTACAAATTTGATTTTTCCCATATGAATCGTATATGAGACATTCTCCGGTTGACAATGAAACGCGGCAGTTACTGCGACTTTCTCTTCTTTAGCGATTTGTAACGCTCTTCTTTGTAACGGGAACGGAAGCATTAAGTGAACGACATCGCTTCCTCTTATTGCTTTTCTTATTACATCATCATCCGGTTTTCCGATAACCATGCCTTGAGAACGAATGATTTTATCAAAAACAGGAACTTTGTATTCATTGACAAGATAACATTTTTCTTCTTTATAATTCCAAGCGGTTATCACTCTTACTTCATGTCCATGTTCTTTTAAAGCATTGGCAAAACGCATTGCAGTAGCGGTTGTGCCATTATTTGTATTTCCGTATTGATCTAAAACAATAGTAATTATCATTTTTTTAATTTTCTTTTCCATCTTCATACCACCTAATTATCTTTTTTTAGCATCGTTGAGTTTCTTGAAATTAAATTCGATTTGAATGAGAATATCTTATTTTCCAAATCACCTTTTAGGAGTTTTGTCACCATTCTCATCGCAATCGAACCGACTTCAAACATATCGATGTTCAAAGATGAAAGGCTAGGACGGGTGATGTTGGCATACTTGGTACCGATAATCGAAAGAATTTCGACATCTTCGGGAACCCGTAAACCATTATCAATCGCCGCATTCATCAGCGCCGCCGCTAAAGAATCGCGTGGAGCGATAAAAAAGCCTTTTTTATTAGTTTTAAAGTATTCAAGAAATTGATTGTATGTCTGAGTGTAAGAATCTTCACAATTGATTAGCCAATTTTGATCTAAAACTTCATGTTTAGCATAATATTCATAGATGCTTTCTTCAACAGAATGAATTAATTTACCACCTTGTTCAACGTGAATCACATAAAGCGGTTTATCCGGTTTTTCTGCCACACAATTTAATATTTCTTCAATGCTTTCATGATAATCTAAAGTAATGCACGCGGCATTTTCATCTTCAATTCGATTTCCGATTGCGACAAATGGAATTTTATACGAAGAAATACGCGTGAAATCTTTATCTTCCAATTCGTCATCGAAAATGATTGCTCCATCAACCATCGAAGTAATTAAATGATCGATAGCATCATTCACATCTTCTTTTGAGTGTTTAGCAAAAAATAAAGTAGTTTGATATCCGTAAATTTTTCCGATATCGACCATTCCGTTAAGCATGTTTGAAATGTAAACGTAATTAGCTGCCGGAAGAATAATTCCGATATTGGTGGTGCGATTGGTCGCCAATCCTTTTGCTAAAGCCGAAGGTTTATAGGCAAGACGAGCAATCGCCTCTTCAACTTTTTTTCTAGTCTCTTCTTTAACATTATTTTGATGATTGATAACACGAGAAACGGTTGCAAGTGAAACTCCGCAAGCTTTAGCAACTTCATAAATTGTAATGCGATCTTTAATGTTATCCATACACAACCTCCTTAAATAAATAAAAAGCGCCTAGCAGCGCTTTTTGATGTGATAGTTCGCTTTCTTACTACAAGTTCTTTAAAGATATAATCTTTTGTCTTAGTGACTCAAAGGTTTTCTTAGATTGGGTTTTTAGCGGAGTAATATCGATTTTGTCGATTTCTTCGATTAAGTCGTCAATTTTTTGATCAGCTAAATCGATTGTCTTGTCTTTTTTCCGCATCAACCTTCCCTTGATTGTTTGCATTGAAGATTGCGTCTTGTCCTTAACCGCCATCAATTTCTCATCGATGCAATCGCAAGTTTCACTTAACTTTTGGTAAAGTCCCTTGCATTTAACCGTAGTTAGCATACCGATAGAAACACCTACTGCTAAGGCCATCAATTCTCTTCGCATCTAGACCCTCCTTTTTAGTAAAAAAGGTATCATTAGCGCACGTTTTCATTGTAAATGAAAAGTTTTTCATTGTCAATGTTTTGATATCATATCAACTTAATTGACACATAGCTCTAATTACGTTCCCTTTTCTTGTGAGGGAAGTGATTCTTCGCGAACCTCGAAGAAAAGAAATCGGCTAGAAATCCTTAAGGATCGATCCCCATCTTCGAACTCACAATCCTTATTATTTCTAGCCGTTTTAAAATTATACAAAAATTTTTTATTCAACGGTTTCGTAAATGATTGAAGGTACTACGATCTTTTGATCGGTAAGTTTAAATGATTCTTCAATTTCTTTTACTATCTGCTTATAATTATCGACATTAGTGTGCAACTCGCACAAACTTTCACCCTTTTTAACATAATCTCCGACTTTTTTATGCAGAATAATTCCCGCGGTCATATCGATCGTATCCTCTTTCGTGGCCCGTCCCGCGCCTAATTTCATCGCCGCTTCTCCAATTCCTAAGGCATTGATCTCTTTTACATATCCTTCTTTGGTGGCGATAACCTTATCGATGTGACGTGATTTTTCAAATTTTTCCGTGTTTTTAAGATACGAAATATCCCCACCTTGTGCTTCTACAAATTGACACAATTTTTCAAAAGCTTCACCATTTTCAATTTTATTTTTCAATAATTCTTCAGCGTTAGATCTAGAGCAAACTTTTGCTTGTTCTAACATAATGGCTCCGGCCTTAACACATAATTCCACAAGATCTTGAGGGCCCTTACCTTTTAAAGTGTTCACCGCTTCAATAACCTCTAGATTATTACCGATTGCACAGCCTAAAGGTTGATTCATGTCGGTGAGAATTGCTCTAGTATCACGCGAAAGCGAATCTCCGATTTCCACCATCGTCCGTGCTAACTCGCGCGCCGAATCGAGGTCTTTCATAAAGGCACCCGAACCAAATTTAACGTCCAATAAAATCGTGTCAGAGCCTGAGGCCAATTTTTTGGACATAATCGAAGAAGCGATTAACGGAATCGATTCCACCGTTCCGGTCACATCGCGTAAAGCATATAGTTTTTTGTCAGCCGGAACAATCGTTGCGGTTTGTCCAATTATCGACATTCCGATTTTATTCACCTGATCGATAAAGCGTTCTTTCGTTAAGGAAATCGACATTCCGGGGATCGATTCAAGTTTATCAAGAGTCCCTCCGGTATGACCAAGTCCTCTGCCTGACATTTTTGCTAATTTGACACCGCAAGAGGCAACAAGCGGTCCTAAAACCATCGATGTTTTATCACCGACACCACCGGTCGAATGTTTATCGACTTTAATTCCTTTGATGGACGTTAAATCGATTGTTTCCCCGGAATATTCCATCAATTCAGTGAGTGTTGCGATTTCTTCTTTGTTCATTCCTTGAAAGCAAATGGCCATTAAAAGCGATGAAACCTGATAATCGGGAATTTCGCCTTTGACGTAACCGGTTATAAAAAACCGCAGTTCCTCCTCTGTTAAAGTTTTTCCTTCTTTTTTCTTTAAAATGATATCTAACATTCTCATATCTTTATTCCTCAAGTTCATTATACTACATTTTCAAAATGAGAAAACTATCTTTTTAGATTATTCTACAGTGACGCTTTTAGCAAGATTTCGCGGTTTATCGATATCGCGTTTATTGAATAAAGCCGCATAATAAGCAAAATATTGAACGACGATGGCAAATACTAAAGGGCTCAATAACGGATCGTGATCGGGGATAATAATGTCATCTTCTTCTTTTGCGACACTTTGTCTCGCAATTGTAATTATAGTTGCTCCTCGTGATTTTACTTCTTCGATGTTCACTCTTGCCGCCTCTTCGATATGGGCTTGAGAAATCAACGCGATGACCGGTACTCCTTTTTCAATCAACGCGATAGTGCCATGTTTTAATTCTCCTCCAGCAAATCCTTCAGTTTGAATATACGAGATCTCTTTCATTTTCAAAGCTGCTTCTTGAGCCAATAAGTAGTCTAAATTTCTTCCGATATAAAAACACGAACGGCTAAAAGCGATTTTTTGAGCCACAATGTCTTTAAAAACATTCGGTTTAGCCAAAATTTTTTCTTCCGCAGCAATTACACTTTGAAATTTCTCTTTAATCATTTTTATGTTATCGATTAAACCATACGCCAATAACGCTAAAAGAGTCACTTGAGCAGTGTAAGCTTTAGTGGAAGCCACCGCGATTTCAGGGCCAGCCATTAAATCAAGATATCCCTCTGCTTGTTGTGCTAAAGAAGAAGTAACAACATTGGTCATGGTATAAACTGGTGCCTTAAGTTTCTGAATTTTTTTCAGTGCTTTTCTTAGATCCGCTGTTTCCCCCGATTGCGAAATCAAAAGAAAAAACGGTCTCTCGCTCACTAAAGGTAAATGATAAGAAAATTCGCTGGCTATACAAACTTCAGTTTCTTTCTTTGCCAATGTTTCAAAATAATATTTTCCAACTAATCCAGCATGATACGAAGTACCGCAAGCAACAATATAAATTCGGTTTGCTTCGCGAAGTTTCTTTAAAAAATATGAGTCAAAAGAAAATTTTTCATCTTTTACATAGTGATTAATCAATCGTCTGATTACGCTTGGTTGTTCTTGAATTTCTTTTTCCATATAATGATGAAAAAGGCCTTTGCTCCTTTGATCATTTTGAATTTCGCATTTGACAAATTGTTTTGAAAGCAACTTTCCGTCTTGATAAATGGCGATTTTATCTTGAGATAAATATCCATATTGGTGATCATCTATTGCGATAATTTCATTTGAAAACGACGAAGCCGCGACAATATCGGATACGATAAAATTGAAATTTTCGCTTTTACCTAAAATCAAAGGAGCATCTTTTTTAGCAAAATACAATCTATCGTCATCTTTAAAAATAATCGCCAATGCATATGATCCTTCTAATCTAGAACAACCAAGTTCTACTGCTTTTAAATGATCATACTTTTGTGAATAATAATCGATTAAATTAGCGATCACTTCACTATCGGTTTCACTATAAAAATCATAACCTTGGGCTTGTAGTTCGATTCGTAACCTTTTAAAATTTTCGATGACACCATTATGCACTAAGGCGATGCGCTTTTCTTTTGAAAAATGCGGATGACAATTTTCAAGTGAAACTTTCCCGTGGGTTGCCCAACGGGTATGACCGATTACAAGCGAAGAATCAATTTCAAAATTTAATTTTTGCTTTAAATCAGAAATTCTTCCCACTGCTTTAACGGCTTGAATTTGATGATTTTTGATAAAGGCGATCCCTGAAGAATCATAGCCTCGATATTCCAAACATTCCAAACCTTCGATAACTTTTGAAATAAGATTAGTGTCATTTCCAATACAACCGATTATTCCACACATAGTTAACTCCTCTAAAGACTTGCGTCTAGATAAAGTTATGAAAATTAAAATAAAATTATGTAATTTGAAATTTTTTATATTGCAAACTAAATAGTAAATTTAAAATCAAAAATATTAAGCATCTTCATAAATGAGCATATAATATATCATTTCAAGGAGAGGCTATGAAAAACATTGCGATTATTGACGATAATGATTTGCTGAGTATAGCGACTTCAAACATCATCGATCGTCCTTTTATTTGCTATTTAATCGAAAAATTAAAAAAATTAGGCATCGATAAATTTTTAATTAGCAAAAAAATCGATACAAATTTCTTTAATTTTTTAGATTTGGATTTATTAAATGATATTTTTTTGATAACTAAAAATACCGGTCATCATGAATTTGATAATCAAGATACAATAGTTTATTTAATTCCAAGCAACATTAATTTTTTAAAATTAAACACTCTCGATTCTTTAAAAATCACTTCTAAAGCTTTACAAGACGTTACATATAAAGTTGATGTTAACGCGCAGCCTCAAGAAATCATCGACAGTTACTACAAGCTTTCACGATTAGAGATACAAATAAAAAATCAGATAATTATAAGCCACATGAATAATGGTGTTATTTTTCATAATCCTTTTACTTCCACTATCGGTAGCAAAGTAATAATCGAAAAAGGGGCAACAATCGAATCCAATACTATAATTCTTGGAAATTCAAAAATCAATGAAGGTGCGATAATCGGACCAAACTCTTATATAAATGACTCAATAGTAAAAGAAGGAACAAAAATCGTTTATTCGATGGTTGAAAATAGTCAAATTGGAAAGCATGTTAAAATCGGACCTTTCGCTCATCTTCGCGATCATTGTCAATTAAGCGACAATTTGAGAATCGGTAATTTTGTCGAGATAAAAAATTCAACGATTAATCATGACACTAAAATATCACATCTCACCTATATCGGTGATACCGAATGTGGTTATGACTGCAATTTTGGCTGTGGCACAGTGATTGTAAATTATGATGGCAACATAAAACATCACACAAAAATAGGCAATAATGCATTTATTGGATGTAATAGCAATTTAATTGCACCATTAGAAGTTGGAGATAATACATTTATTGCCGCCGGATCCACTATCACAGAAAATCTTGACGATTCAAGTTTTGCAATCGCCCGTGCTCGTCAGATAACCAAAGAAAATTACGCTGAAAAATATCCCTATTTTCAGCGTAAAAAATCATGAGTCTAATCCGAAAAAATAATCCATGTAACTTGGGAAAGGAAGATTTTCTTCACTGATTTTATCTTCGACCTTATCATACAATTTTCGTATGTCTTCCTTTAAAGGTAATAGTTCGATGATTATTTTATTTCCTAATTCTTGCTGATTGTCACTATCACTATTTTTCAATAATTTTTCAAGTTGCTGTGCTTTTTCTAACAAATGTTTTACAGTTTCTTGAAACATTTCATGGCGGAAATCATAATCCGGAATTTCTTTTATTTCGCGATTTAACTTAGGCAGAATGTCTCGATAAAGGCATAATAAGACCGTTTTAATGTCGATCAATTGTAACTTATTGTGATTTTCAAGCAGCACTTCTTTTCGTGCAGAAAGTTCTGCTTTTGAAAAAACTTTTTGTTCGATAAAAATCTTTTCGTTGCTTTCAAGTGTCAGATAATTTATCGCTTCAAAAAAGTTTTTGATATTTGGTAAATGTCGTCTATTCGCCTCTTCAATCCACTTTGAAGAATACCCATCACCATTAAACAAAACTTTTTGATGTTCTTTGATTATTGTTTTACATAAATCAAGCGTTGCTTTTTTCAAAGATATCCGATCTTTAAAAGGCGCTAGTTCATCTTTAATTTCTCTTAAAGAATGCGCCACAATCGTATTGATATAAGTGTTAAAAGTCGCGGCATTCATCGAAGAACCGAGCATTCTAAATTCGATTTTATTTCCCGTAAAGGCCACCGGCGAAGTTCGATTGCGATCAGCAAAATCAAATGGTACTTCAGTAAGAAAATCTAGTTTAATCTTATCTATTTGATGGTCTTTGGTCTTATTGCCTGAAGCTAAATTTAATAAGTAATCTTCCAGCGGCTTACCAAGAAACATCGAAACGATTGAAGGTGGGGCTTCTGAACCTCCTAAACGATAATCGTTTCCAACATTAGATGAACCTAGTCTAATTAGTTCGGCATGTTCATCGATCGCTTTAATTATCGCTAACAAAAAAACGATAAAAGTTTGATCTTCCTTAAAATTTTCCGGCAATTCTAAAAGATTTTTGCCGCGATCAGTAATTAAAGACCAATTATTATGTTTGCCACTTCCATTGATATTTTTAAAAGGTTTTTCATGTAACAAACAAACTAAATTGTGTTTCAGCGCAATTTTTTGAAGTACTTCCATGATGATTTGATTTTGATCGACGGCAACATTCACATTACAAAAAATCGGAGCGATTTCAAACTGTGCCGGTGCCACCTCATTATGTTCAGATTTAGCATAAATTCCTAGTTTCCACAATTCTTCATCCACTTCTTCCATGAAACTTTGCACACGTTGCGGAATAGAACCAAAATAATGAGACTCCAATTCTTGTGCTTTCGGTGGTAAAGATCCAAAAAGCGTATGACCGGTTAAAACTAAATCGCGACGTTTTAAAAAGAGGTCACGATCAACTAAAAAATACTCTTGTTCCAATCCGACATGCGGAATCACTTCTTCGATTTTTTCTTCACAAAGAAGATTATAAAGCGCGGTCGCTTCTTTGGAAATCGCTTCAACGGAACGCAGAAGCGGAGTTTTCAAATCCAATGATTCTCCATTAAAACTCAAAAAAATCGTCGGGATAAAAAGCGTTTTATCTCTAATAAAGGCATAAGAAGAGCAATCCCAGTAAGTATATCCTCGAGCTTCAAAAGTAGCTCTTAAACCGCCGCTTGGAAAACTGGAGGCATCTGGTTCTCCTTTAATCAATTCTTTACCGGAAAAGCAAATCAATGGTTTTCCTTCTTTACAATCAATAAAAGCTTCGTGTTTTTCCGCTGTCAATCCATTTAATGGTTGAAACCAATGTGAATAATGTGTGCATCCTTTCTCGATTGCCCATTCTTTCATAGCGTGTGCGATTGCATCCGCCGTATTTTGATCTAAGGCATCTTTTTTACGAATCGTCTCTTGCCATTTGACGTAAATCGGATGCGGAAGTCGCTTTTGCATCATTTCTTCGTTAAAAGAGTTAATTCCAAATGTTTCAAAACGCATATTTAAATCACCTAAAAGATTTATATGATTAAGCGACAATAAGAAATGCGCTTTTCCCAAAAAAAAAGCCCGGCAGCTAGCTATTCTGTCTCAAAGAAGAGATACCTTCGCCGCAACGGTGCTTAACTT
>CANQWG010000019.1 GCA_947627505.1 uncultured Bacilli bacterium
TTAAATCTGAATTACGAAAGAATGAATTATATCTTTTATTCATAGTAAAATTATATCATATTAAAAAAACAAGGATGCAGTCCTTGTTCTTATCGATTGTTAAATCGATTTTGTTCAATTTTTGTACTTTTTAAACAAATAGTGATAATTCTTTTGCAACGTTGAGTAATATCGGGAATAAATATAAGATAACGATCGTTAGCACTAATAAAACAATACAAGTGACAAATGAAATTCTTTCGAGAGTATCGCGATGAGGAATAGTGAGTTTATAGCGATATTTTACGAGTAAATCAGCGCTTAGAAGAATTAACCCTAAACATGTTATGATAATTCCCGGCGTCATTCCTTGAGCGTAGAAAGTAAGCTCAATGTCATTTTGACCTTCATTTAATTTAAGAGCCATAAATCCAGAAAAGACACGAACTAAAGAAGCGTTTTGTCCATTTATTTTAGCGTGGTAACCAGTGTTATAAGGAAGCGCGATAAAAAGGTAATTCGCATTTTGCATGTTATCAAAAGAACCATATATTCGATCGCCTGAAACTTTTAAATCAGCACCTTTGGTATTGGAGATTACTTGATCAAATAATTGATCTTTGATGCTATAAAGCGATAAGGAACGACAGTTTAAAGTTTTGGATAATTTAATTTGAACATGAACGATGGTATTTTCAAAAGTGCCTAATTCGATGGTTCCGTTCATATTTTGGGTTGGATAAGAATTACTGATCAGTTTATCGTTAACGTATATCTTTAATGATTCGTTAATCGGTTCACTAAGATTGTTACTATATTGATCGAAACATTCAAAATATAAGGTTTCCGGTTCATTAACTTCAACATTGTATTGAAGATAAGAATTAGTAGATAAAGGTTTTAATCTAAAATATTCTTCAGTCGAATCGTCTTGAATAGCGTGTACTTCATAATCATAGAAATTATGCAAAGATTCTCCACCGAAAAGTTTCTCATAAATGTGATTTTGCATCATTGCGCGAGTATTAGGCTCTAATTCTTCTTCAGCAGATAAATCTGAATAAGTTGGAATTCCAAATGGAAGAACCTGATTTTGATAAATCGAGAAATGTTCGGTATTTAAATATGCATCGTTTTGAACTCCGGATTTTATCGTATATTTATTAATCAGCAATGCATCGGTAAATTTAGTGCCACCATAAGTTCCAACTTCCATCCAATAAGACGAATAACCGAGTTTTTTCATCGTAAACATGTATGTTTCATCGGTTAAGGAAGTGTAATGACCGATTGAATTATAGCCGATAGCTCCAAGTAAATTGACATCCATCATTTTATTGGTAGTCTTAACTCTATAGAATGATTCATCTTGAATCTTATCGCTTAATTCAAAATAATTTTGATATGAAGAAGTGTCACGTGAAGGTGGAATGGCATAGATGCTTAAAGAAAAGGTTGCCTCGACTAATAAGAGTCCTAAAAGCGAAATACTGAAACCTGTTTTGTTGATTTTTTTGGTTTTTAAAATACCGAATATAATCAAAACCAATAAAAGAATTACCGAATAATAGCGTAGGATGGCTTCAAAAGAAGTGTCATTACCCCAAAGTGTGGAGGCATATTGGTCGAGATAACCGATTTTTTCTTCGACAAATTTTATTTGAAAGAAAATTGCTCCAATTGCAATTAAAATCACTAAAATATCCCCGATAATCCCTTTTAAACTCGATTTTTGATCTTCAAAGAAAAGGTCAAGATTGGAAGCGACAATTTCAATTCCAAGCATGATGGTTATAAAAGCGAAGCGACACGGGAAAGCTTGATAAGAGCCAAAATGCCACATTTTGTTGATTGGTTCAATCACACAAGGAATTAAAGTGAGGATAAAAAGAATGATTCTCACGCGATTTTTCTCATTTTTAATGAACATAAACGGAAGAATGCTTACCAAACATAAGAAAATCGGTATCGTGGTTTGATATGAAGAGATAAACCATGATTTTTGAATGGAAGTGATTAGCGATGCCGATCTTGCCGAGGACAAGTATTGAATAAAGACCGGAATATAAATGAAAGCTGCGATTAAAGCCGCTAAAGCCGAACCTTTGATAAATGTTAAAGCGATACGTTTGGTGTCATATATTTTACGTTCATCGTAGAGTCTTAAACCAACGTAGAGTAGCGTAAAAATAACCACCATGGCCCCAAGGTAATAATTAAATACAAAGATAAGGATAATGGTAATCATATATGGTAAGTATTTATCTTTTTCAAATAGATAATCGATAGTTCCTAAAAGTAAAGGTAAAAGGTATACGATATCAAGCCACATCAAATTTTGATAATACATCATAGTGTAAGCCGAGAAAGTATAAAGCATAGAAAGTCCTAATATTATACCGACATTTAAATTATGATATTTTCGACCTAAATACCAACTAGAAGTAAAGGAAATGGTCATTAACTTAAGTAGCATTAGAACATTGAAAAACAGCATTAACTCCGCTTTAGAAACAAAAATTACTAAAAATGAGAAAGGGCTACATAAAAAGAAAAAGAAAATTCCAAAAAAATTAGCTCCTCCTGCGTTAGCAAGATTGATAAAGAACCCTTGTCGTCCTTCAAGAATATCTTTAAAATCCGCTAAAAGAGGGATAACCTGTTGATTAGCATCACACCAAGCTAACGATTTTTCACCAAGCGGATAAAGATTATTTTGGGCACAAATCAAAAGAAAAAGTGACAAAGTTAAAAGTGGAGCGATAAGATATACAAATCGCCTAATAAGTGAAAAAATTTGTGATAACACTTGATTAAAAGTTTTCACTGACATCCTCCACGAATAATAGTCACGCTATTAACTATTAATTATATAATATATCTATTTAAATCTTTTAAGCAATTTAATTTCGTATTACTTATCATTTTTATATAGCTAATAAACAATGTGATTTCACATAACAAAGTTTTAAAAAATGTCATTCGACATCTTTCGACAAATAGAAAGTTTTAAAGCATATTATTTATATTTTAGTGTTATTTTTTTCTAAAGAAAAAAAATATTTTAGAATTTATGTTTAATCTACTTTTTTTAAAATAGCGCTAAAATATCTTAATAAGATATAATAGAAATGTATCTAAAATAAATCAATGATTTAATTAAAGTTTGGGGAGTAATTATGGGATGCGATAATCAAACAAATGTTTTTTTTAAGACTGAATTAAATACAATAGAAAAAGTTATTTTTGTCTTAATAGGAATAATTTCTAGTGTTTTTGCTTTATTTGTCAATTTAATGAACTTTGAAAATGATTATCGCTTGTTGGGATTTTCTTTGCTTTTTGTGGGAATGTGTATCAATTTATTGCAACGTTTAATTAATAAAGCTGCGATGATTCATTGTATGTCCTTGTTGTTTTCAATCGTCGGATTCAATCTTTTCTTCGCCAATGGGCAATTAAGTTTACAAATCTTTGATGAATTGATTTCTTTGTCGTTCATCATTTGTTATTTTCTTTTAATTTTTCATAAAAAACAAAATTGTAAAAAAGAGGTTTGGCATAATTTTGTTTTTCCGTTTCAAATTTCAAATTTATCGATTGCTTTGCTATTTCTAGTTGATCCATCATTTGCTCTCGGTCGAACTTTAGGAATATTTTGGAGTTTGATTTTAACATCTTTTGTTGTCTTTATCGTTCAGATAATCGGAAATTTTTCAAAACTGCTAAATATTTTTTATTTGTTGGCGATTTTTATAACGATTGAAGCTTTTGCTTATTATCTTAAAGATTATATGGAGATCGTTATTGTTTTAGGATTTATCATGAGCTTGATTTTATGGAATTTAACGAGAAGTGATGCTATTTTATTTAAATAAGAAACTCTTTTCGATAAGATAATCAATGGTGATATCGATGGATAAAGTTGAACTTGTTATTAATAGTAAAAATCAAGGATTGACGGTCAAAGAATTCTTGAAGCGTTGCAATGTCGGACGAGGTCGTATTGAACAACTCCGTAGCGAACACGCAATATATATTAATGGAAATTTAGCAACTCTTGAAACAATCTTAAACAAAGATGATCACTTATGTTTTCTTTTTAAAGAAAATTTAGATTTTGTTCCAGAACGCGGTAAACTATCTATCGTTTATGAAGATGAATATCTTTTAATTGTTAATAAACCATCGAATCTTTTAATTCACCCAAGCGACAAACAAGGTAAAGGAACTTTGGTAAATTTAGTGAGTGGTTACTATGCTAGTCATAAATTGAAAAGAAAGATACGCTATATTCATCGGTTGGATTTTAAAACTACGGGCTTATTGATTTTTGCAAAGGATTTTTTGACAGAAGCAATTTTAAATATGATGATGAAAGATGGATTAATAGAACGCTATTACATCGCACTTGTCAAAAACCATTTTTCGCATAAAGAAGGCACAATTGATGCACCTTTAGGTCGTGATCGACATAATTCCCAACGCTATCGTGTTAATCCTAAAGGAAAAAGAGCCATTACTAAGTATCAAGTTTTACAGAAAAGCGGAGAAAATACGTTGGTTGCTTTAAAGATTATTACTGGCAGAACTCATCAGATTAGAGTTCATCTTGCTTATATTAACCACCCGATTATCGGTGATGACTTGTATGGTGATACTAAAGATTCAAAAAATTTGTTTTTACAAGCTAATGAATTAAAATTTCGTCATCCGATTAGTGGAGAATACATTAATTTAAAGTTAGAGAAACCGGAATGGTTTAAATAAAAAAATCCCTTATCGGGATTTTTTTAATGCTTTTAAAAGATTATTAGTTTCGTTGATGCTTTTATTCAACATTTCAATGAGGGCATCATTATCTCGCTTTTTTATATCAGAAAGATTACATAGATAATCGATGCTAACATCATACATTTTAGCTAATTTTACAAGAATAGAGAGATTTGGTTCACAAATTCCATTTTCGTAGCGGTAGATTGTCTTATAATTTAAACCTAATTTATGAGCTAATTGGCTTTGTGTGAGATCGTGTTCCTCTCGAAGTTCTCGTAATCTTTCGTTCCACATACAAATACCACCTGAGTATATGTTAGACAAATTTGAGCTAAACGTAGAAAAAAGGAGCACAAATGTATTATAATTTTTTAATGTAGTGCAAATTTGTACGATTTAAGACAAAGAAGGGGAAAAGAATGAAGACAAAAATTTTTTATTATGATAATCTAGTAAATCATCAAATATACGCTCTTTCATTAAAAGAATTTACTTTTCAGGAACGGCGATTGAAACGTCAATATGACGAGCAATGTATGTTTTTAACTTGGACATTCTTTGTTTCAATTTTGACTTATGTAATCTTTGAATTAACGATAATCGTGTATTGGAATTTTTGGTGGATTCATCTTATCGCTCTTATAATTTCATTAGTTATTTTTGTGCTGTTTTCGTCAATTTTTCATAATTTTGATATTTTTAAATATCGTAAACTTCTCATGGATCCTAAATTAAAAAGAGAACGCTATTTAAAAGTGCTGATTTTAGAATTACTTGCTAAAAAATATCAATTAGTAGCAAGTGATTTGCGCAATGTTTTAAATCAAAAATGGGTGATTCTCCGTAATGAACAAACATATTTGATATTTAAAAATTTTGCAAAGGAATATAACGGATCGTTTGCAGATATCAAATATATTGAATTAAACCGCACTTTACTTTTTAACAGAAAAAGATGAAATTAAATTGTTGAGTTGATTGCTAATAATTTTTAACTTGTCAGAGAGAACTTCATTTTTATAATTTTTTAATTCTCCGATTCCACAAAGATAATCGATGCTAGTATCAAATATTGCTGCCAATTTTACAAGAACCGATAGTGTCGGCTCGCAAATTCCGTTTTCATAGCGATATATCGTCTTGTAATTTAAACCTAATAATTTAGCTAGTTCATTTTGGGTTAAATCTTTTTCTTCACGCAACATTCTTAAACGTTCATTCCACATTGCAATTACCTCGTTAGCACCATATTAGACAAATTTGTGATATAGATGTTGCAAAAAGATCATAAAAGGGTATGCGCTATATGATAAGGTGCAAATTTGTTCTAATTTAGTGCTGAAAATTCTAATAAGTGAACATAGATTTATATACTGAAAAGTGTTATATTATTAATAAAGGTAGGAAGATTTATGAATTTCTTTTTAGAATTAGCGTTTTTATTTTTTGTCGGATCAATCGGAGGTTGGATTTTAGAATTGCTCTTTCGAAGATTCTTTTCAGCTCATCGATGGGTCAATCCCGGATTTTTAACTGGTCCATATCTTCCTTTATATGGTTTTGGTTTAGCGATACTTCATCTTTTTTGTGAAATAGATTTGTCATTTATTGATAATGGTTTTTTAAGAGAAGGATTAAGAATAATCATAATCACGTTCTCTTTAACACTTATAGAATATATTGCGGGGTTGATTTTTATAAAAGGTATGAACATTAAATTATGGGATTATTCTAATCGTTGGGGGAATATTCAGGGTATTATTTGCCCGTTATTTACTATCTTTTGGGGATTGATTGCAGTATTGTATCTCTTTGTGATTAATCCATATATAATTTCAATGTTAGATTGGTTTTACAATAATATTACATTTAGTTTTTTTGTCGGTTTATTTTTCGGAATACTGCTTGTTGATTTTGCTTTCTCGATGAATCTTGCTGTCAAAATCAAACAATTTGCCAAAGAGAATAAAGTGTTGGTTTCGTTTGAACATCTTAAAGAAAAAATTACGGAAAAAAGCGAAAAATTTTCCGAAAGATTTCTTACTCCTTTATATACTGTCAAAAATACGATTGTCAAAGATACGCCAAAGTTTATTGAATCATTAATCGGCAGTCATGTACCATCGAAAAAAGAGAAAAAACAAAAAGCCGAAAACAAATAAAAAGAGCGAAGCTTTTTGTTTGAAGTTTCGGATATAATAAACTATAGTGAGATAGGAAAGTGAGAAAGATTTATGAAAAAAATTTTGATTGAAACGAGTGCAAGACATATTCATTTATGTCCGGAAACTATGGAAAAATTGTTCGGCAAAGGCGTCTCTTTGACTGTAAAAAAGGATTTGTCGCAACCTGGTCAATATGCAAGTAATGAACGTCTTGAAGTAGTGGGATCTAAAAAGAGTTTTCCGGGAGTTTCCATTTTAGGACCTTTACGCAATTGCGATCAAGTTGAGATTTCTTTAACTGATGCAAGAACGATCGGCGTTGTCGCTCCGATAAGAGAATCAGGCGATATTAAGGGCTCTGGAAGCGTTAAACTAGTCGGACCATGTGGTGAAGTCGAATTAAAAGAAGGCGTCATTGTTGCTAAACGTCACATTCATATGACTCCTAAAGATGCTGAAGAATTTGGAGTTAAAGATCGTGATATTGTTAATGTTAAAGTGTTAAATGAAACCGGAAGAAGTTTGGTTTTCGGCGATGTTGTAGTTCGTGTTAGCGATAAATTTGCTCTTGCAATGCATGTCGATACCGATGAAGCTAATGCTGCTGGTTTAAGTGGAGAGGTTTACGGAGAAATCGTTAAATAAATGCCATCGATTTTAACGCATTATTTCTTTGCAAATGATGTTTTAAAAGAAGCGGGGTTATCATTTTTAAAACAAAATTCAGATCTTTTTTGCGTTGCTAGTCAAGGACCGGATGTTTTATTTTATGCCGGACTTAATCTGTGGCATCCACAATTGAAACTTGCAAAATACTTTCTTGGCAGCAAAATGCATAAAGAGTTCATTTATGAAACTTTTTTGACGATGTTTTTAGAACTTAATTATGTTGAAAAGGAGAACAAGGAGATTTGTTCTTCTTTTGTTTTCGGTTTTTTATCGCATTATCTTCTAGATTCTACTGCTCATCCGTTTGTTTACTATTATAGCGGAATCACTAGTAAAAACGGACGTTTAAGTGGGAAGACTAAATTTTACCATTCGCGTTTAGAATCTTTGATTGATTATCAGTTCTATAATAAACGCAATGTTAGTCGTAAAGAATCCTTTGACGAAGCGTTAAAATGCGATAAAAGAAAACTTTTGATCGCTTCATCTTTTTTTGCGCGTTGTGTGCGACAAATTTTTGACAATGTGCCTTTAAAGGAAAAAAGTTATTACGACAGTGTTTTAAACTATAAGCGGATAATGAAAGCAATTTTAAAATGTCCCCGCAGTGCTCTTTACAAACTTAATTTAAAAAACAATATTTTCTTTTCCCTGAATATTCCAAAGAAATTAGAAGAAAAAGAAAAAGAAATCGACTTTCTCAATTTAACTCATCAAAAGTGGTATCATCCTTCGACAAAACATCGTGAAACATCAAGCTTTGTCGAACTTTACGATGAAGCTTTAAAAAAATGTTGTGAAACTTTTAAAATGATTATTAAAGCAAAAAGCAGACACGATTTAAGTAAAATTTTAAAAATTGTCATTGATGAAAAAAATTATTATGGCAGCAATAAAAGTCAACCGATGGTTTTATCGGAATCCATTTTTGATGATTAAAGCACAAAATAAAAGGGCTTATATTTTAATTTAATTTATATATATAAATTATAATTTTTATATAAAATAAAACATAAAACCTTTAATCTATGCTCTTTTTTCTTCAAAAATAACTCGTAGCAAGGTATAATTACAAATGACAAGGAGTGATAGAAAAATGTCAATTATTTCCTCAAGAGGATACCTTCATCTTAAAGGAATTAAAGAGAGCAAGCATTTGACTTCAGACAAGGAAGTATTAGAGATTAGCAATGAAGCTATCGCTAAAATCTATATTCCTGAAGTTGGTCCCAATGCTGTACCTTTAACTTTGAACGTGAAGGTTGGAGATGAAGTTAAAGTTGGTACTGTAATCGGCATAAGAACTGACTTTAACATTCCGGTATATTGTTCTGTTTCCGGAAAAATAATCGCCGAAGAGATGCTCTTCCACGCAGTGGCGGGAAGACCGGTGAAACACTTTGTAATCGAAAATGATTTTAAAGATGAGAAAGTAAAAGCGTTAGAACCGCTTGGCGAAGACGCTAGTGCCGAAGAAATTGTCGAACAAATCCGAAAAGCCGGTATTGTCGGACTTGGTGGTGCGGGTTTTCCAACTTATATCAAGTATCGTGGCGTAAAAGATATCGATACGGTTATCTTAAATGGTGTTGAGTGTGAACCTTTTCTTACAACCGACTACAAAGAGATGCAAGAAAAACGTGAACTTCTTTTAAAAGGTGCAACAATTCTCGGTCGTATAAGTAACGCTAAAGAAGTGATTATTGCTTTTAAAGCGGATAAAGTCGATGTGATGGCTAAATTAAATGAAATCATTGCAGATTATCCGTTAGTGAAGATTAAAACGGTCAAAGATGCTTACCCGATGGGTTGGGAAAGAACTCTCATAAAAGAGCTGACTTCTAGAGAGTATGATCGTCTTCCATCTGAAGCTCATGTAATCGTCAATAACGTACAAACAACCATTGAAGTGGCTCGTGCTGTGCTTTATGGAGAAATTATGACTCATAAAGTGGTCACTGTTTCTGGAGACGGAGTTACTAAACAAAGCAATGTAAGAGTCCCGATCGGTACCAAAGTATCATCGATCGTAGAATTTTTAGGTGGCTATACCGATGAAAATGTCGCTTTACTATTAGGCGGACCGATGACTAGCAAAGGTCAAATGAATGATGGTGTGGTCATTCTTCCAAATTGTAATGGTATTACTATTTTAAAACATCGTGCCATCAAATCGTTACCATGTTTAAGATGTGGTGCATGTGTAGAGCATTGTCCCGCTGGCATTCAACCGGTAGAAATAAAAATTGCGGTCGAATCAAAAAATATCGATCGAATTGCAAGCTTGAATGCGATGAGTTGTGTCGAATGTGGACTTTGTTCTTATATTTGTCCAAGCAAGATTGACGTCACCGAATTCGTAAAGAAAGGTAAACTTCAACTGCGATTACAAGAGCAGAAAAAATTGGCTCAGCAAAAAGCAGCTGAAGCTAAAAAATAGGGAGGTATAAAATGAAATTTTCAATGAGTCCAGCTCCCTTTTTAAGAAGAAAAAGAACAACTTTGGCGATCATGTTGGAGCTGACGATCGCTTTGGCACTCGTGTGGTTAGCTTCTATTATTTATTATTTTACAATTGGAACAAATCATGGATTGCAGGCAATTTTAATCGGCGTTGTCTCTACTGTGACAATGATGTTAGTGGAATTTTTATTCTATTTACCTAAATGCATAAAGGATGGAAAGGAAGCTGTAAGTAAGAATTCTGAACTAAATTGCTTTAAAGAAACGATGAAAGCAATGGGATACAAGTTAAGTCATTCATTTGGATGGGTTAGCGGATTAATTCTTGCTTTACTTCTTCCAGTTGGAACACCGCTTTATGTTGTTGTGGTGTCAGCAATCATCGCGATTCTTGTTGGCAAATTGTTATTTGGAGGTTTCGGGTACAACATTTTTAACCCTGCGATTGTCGGAAGAATTTTTGCTCAATTATGTTTCGGTACTTCATTAGCTTATGGCGTTGAAGAATCAGTGAGCGATTTTACGATCTTTACCGGAGCGACAATTACTTCGCAACTTTCTAATAACAATTGGATGACTACGGGTCTCGATATAGATTTATGGAAATTATTGTTAGGAAATTATCAAGGAACCTTAGGTGAAACATTTACTCTTTTGATTCTTGTTATCGGTGTTGTTTTGGCAATTAGAAAAGTAATCGATTGGAAAGTACCGGTATTCTACGTTGGTACTTTGTATCTTGCATCATTGCTCGCGGGATTGTGCGGTGGTTACGGATTAGGAAGTTTTGAATACGCTTTAATTCAAATTTCTATCGGCGGTATCATGTTCGGTGCGGTCTTTTGTCTCACTGATCCAGTTACCAATCCGACTTCGCCTTCCGGCAAAGTGATCTTTGCAGTCGGTGCGGCACTATTCACCTTTGTAATTCGTTATTTTGCTTCGGCTCCAGAAGGTGTGGCTTATTCTATATTGTTGATGAATATGCTTACTCCGTTAATCGATCGTTGCATCAAAGGATTTACCACTAAAAAATTATTACCTAAGTGGGGAGTAATCGGTGGCATAATGTTGGCATCGATGGTTTTAGGAGTCAGCTCTGGATTTGTCAATCATGGAGCTTACGATGCTGAATATCGTAGACAAAATGAATTTTCAAGTGTCGTTGAAAAAGTGGAAGACAACGTTTATCATGTCGAAGTTGAACAAGGAGAAAAAGGTCGAGTTTGGTCTAAGATTGAAATGAAAGTTACTTTAGACATGAACAATCGTACAGTCACTAAAATCGAAGTTCTTAGTTATGGTGGTAATGGTGGCTTTGGTGATGCCTTGCTTACTGGTGGAGAAATTGAATTCAGCGATGACTTTGCATATTTCGGAGACAAAAATAAAGCTTTGGCTTTCTATGACAAATACATCAAGTTGGATAGTCCTCTTTCATTTGACGAATATTTGACAATATACGGAAAAGAAAATTCAATCGGTAATTGGTCAAGCGAAGCAAAGGGAGTCATCCGAGTTGGAGCTACATACACAACCATGGGCTTTATATATGGTGTTTGTGAAGTCATCAATTATGCAGGAGGTGCGCAATAATGAAAAATTTGTGGGAGAATAAATTTGTGAGATTGCCTCTTTCTTTAGCGGCAGTATGCTTGATTTTCTCTAGCTTATTGGCATTAACTAATTTTGTTACAGATCCGATTATCGCTTCCATGCAGGAAGAAAAAGAAAAAAAGGCTTACGAAGTTCTTTATGGTGAAGGAAGTATCTTATCGCGCGATGAGGTAAGCTTTGAAGCTACCGACAATATCAATAGCATTACTAAAGTAGTGACTACCGATAATGTCGAACATTACGTTTACAATCTTTCAACTAAAAATGTCATTTCCGGTGACTTCAACTTTTTAGCCGGCATTAAAGATGGCAAAGTCGATGCTTATTCTTTCATCGGTGTTGAAAACAATAACAATTATGGTTTTGCCGAATTCAGCAATGGTAAAGATAGACTCGTCGGATATGATGGTTCGAATTTTTCGATTGTAAGTGGCGCTACTAATACTTCGAATGGTTTTAAAGCGGCGCTTGATGCTGCGCTTGCACATTACGCAAGTTTATCTACGGGGGCTTAATTTATGGATACACAAAAAAAGAGTAGGATATTTCTTAATCCTTTATTAAAAGAAAATCCGATTTTAGTCTTAATCCTTGGTCTTTGTCCGGTTTTAGGAGTCAGTGAAACAATCGATAAGGCAATCGGTATGGGAATGGCAGTTATTTTGGTATTATTTTGTACTAATTTAGTAATTTCTTTGATTAGAAAGTTAGTACCAAATGAAGTGAGAATTCCAATCTATATCGTAATTATCGCTTCTTTTGTGACGATGGTACAAATGCTCATGAATGCTTTTACTCCGGAATTGGCGGAAAGCTTAGGTGCTTTTATTCCACTTATTACCGTCAACTGTATCATTCTTGGAAGAGCTGAAGCGTTCGCTAGCAAAAATAGCGTGGGTGATTCAATTCTCGATGCTTTAGGAAATGGATTTGGTTTTTTAATCGCTGTGTTCTTAGTAGCATTCTTCCGTGAATTTTTGGCGACCGGTGGGTGGAAACTTTCAAATCCGTTTACCAATTCTACGATTTTTGAAATACGACCATTAGCGGATTTTGCAATTCCGTTATTTGGTCAAAATACTGGAGCATTTTTGACTTTAGGTATTATCATTGGAATTGTGACTGCCATTAGAATCTCAAGTGAGCAACGCAAGACCTTGAAGGCTAAAAAGGAGGTCCAATAATTATGTCAGATATTTTTAGCGTTTTTATGGCCGCTCTTATCACTAATAACATCGTCTTAACCGGATTTTTAGGAATCTGTTCATATTTAGGGGTCAGCAAAAAAACATCGTCGTCAGTCGGAATGGGTTTTGCCTTAACCTTCGTCGTTTTTATGGCTTCGGTAATTTGCTATTTCCTTAATATGGTTTTAGTAGCAGCTAACATTGAATACATGCAGACGGTCTGCTTTATTCTAGTGATTGCGTCTTTAGTTCAATTTGTGGAAATGTTTATAAAGAAGTTTTCACCAAGTTTATATAAATCACTCGGTATCTTCTTACCATTAATCACCACTAACTGCATTGTACTCTATGTCACAAGACAAGTTGTAGAAATGGACTTTGTAAAGATGATTGCTTACGCATTAGGTACCGCGTTAGGTTATTTCTTAGTGATCTTTATCTTTTCTACGATTAGAGAAAAACTCGATTCGGCACCAGTGGCTAAAGGCTTCAAAGGTGTGGCTATCGCTTTGCTTGTAACGGCGATTATGGCGATGGCATTCACTGGTTTCAGCGGTATTTTCTAATATGGAATATGTGATTGCAGGACTTCTATTTGTGGGTCTATCCTTCCTATTTATCGGACTTTACGTTTTAAATAAACGAACTCCTAAACCCGAAGGTTGTGAGCAAGCAGATATAGAAGAATGCTCTGGATGTGCGATGAAAATTTGTCCGCGCCATCCTAAAGATCAAAAGGAGGAAGAATAAATGATTATTTTATATACGATTTTAATCTTAGTTTTAATCGGCACTGTCATGGGACTTCTTTTAGCGGTAGCTAACAAGTTCTTATTAGTAGAAGAAGATAAGCGCAAAGAAGAACTTCTAAAAATGATGCCAGGTGCTAATTGCGGTAGTTGTGGTTATCCTGGGTGCTCTGGTTTAGTCGACGCGATCATTGAAGGAAAGGTGACTAAAGTCACAACTTGTTCTGTTATCAAAAAAGAAAATGCCGGAAAGATCAAAGAATATCTCGATGCTACTCCGGGAGCAGATGGCACTTTCCTCAAAGTCGATATCTAAAATAATAAAGTAAGTCATCTAAAAGATGACTTCTTTTTTTTATTTAGGTATAGAAGATTTTTAGTTGCTCATACTCTTTATTAAGGTGATCAAAATGAAAGCAACTAAGAAGAAAGAACAGTTTAAAATCGCTAATGTCTTATTTGAAATGGGACTGGATTTTGATGTCATCGAAATGATCTCCGGAGTAACTGCTCAAGAACTTCTTTTAAATAAAATTAATATGATTGACTTTGATGAGGAAACAAGTGATAATAAAATCGCTCAAAAGGAAAACGATCAAAATTTAACCGAAAATGAGCAAAAAAAATAGCTTAAAATTTAATTTTAAAAAGGAAGTAGATGCAGTATGGAACAAGAAAAAATTCTATTCACTTCTGAGTCCGTTTCAGAAGGGCACCCAGATAAATTATGTGATCAAATTTCGGATGCAATTTTAGACGCATGCTTAAAAGAAGATCCGGATTCAAGAGTTGCATGTGAATGTTATGTTACTACTAATTTACTTGTAATCGGCGGAGAAATTACTACTAAGGCACAACTTGATTATGAAAATATCGCCCGTAAGGTGATGTTAAGAATCGGTTACGATAGCGATGAAAGCGGAATTGATGGAAGAAGATGTGAAATCATCAATCGTATCAAGGCGCAATCGCCAGATATCGCTTTGGGTGTCAATCAAAAAGAAATGGGTGCTGGAGATCAAGGCATTATGTTCGGTTATGCAAACAATGAAAGCGAGAATTATATGCCGCTTCCGATAGTAATTGCCCATAAATTAGTTCGCTACGCATCTTTTTTACGTCACAAAGGCGATTTTAAAGGGGCACTTCCCGATATGAAATCCCAAGTGACAATCGACTATAGTGAACATACTCCGCGTGTCGATACGATTTTAATGAGTTGTCAACATCGAGAGGATGTTGATTTTAAAGCCTTTAAAGCCTTTATTTATGAAAATATCATGATCCCAGTGATAAAATCTTTTGGATTAAATACTGATTTTCGCTATTTAATCAATCCGACCGGACGCTTCGTGATTGGTGGACCAGCTGGCGATACTGGGCTTACAGGTCGTAAAATCATCGTCGATACTTATGGTGGTTCTTCAAGAGCTGGTGGCGGCTGCTTTTCCGGAAAAGATCCAAGCAAAGTCGATCGTTCTGCAACCTATGCTGCGCGCTATGTCGCTAAAAACCTCTGCGCAGCGGGTATCAGCGATAAAATTGAAGTGCAATTATCATATGCGATCGGTGTAGCCGAACCAATTTCAATCGCCGTCGATACTTTTGGAACGGAAAAAATTCCGGTAACGAAAATATTGCATATCATTCGTGAAGTGTTTGACTTAAAACCACGAAGCATCATTGAGAAATTTAATCTTACAAATCCAAGTTTTAAATATGAAGAGTTAGCTAGTTATGGACATTTCGGGCGTCCGGATTTAGACTTGCCATGGGAAAAACTTGACAAAGTTGCCGAAATCACAAAATTGATGGTAGCATAAAATGGATATTAAACGACAAGAGCAAACGCCATTGCTCACCGCGATTAAAAATTATGTCGCGTCCAATCCGATTCCTTTTGATGTTCCGGGTCATAAAATGGGGCGCCTTCACAATGAATTTACCGATTTTGTGGGCGAGATGGTTTTTAAAGCAGATGTCAATGCTCCTTTAGGAATCGATAATTTATATAAAGCTACCGGAGTTATAAAGCAAAGCTCAGATTTATTCGCAGACGCTTATGATGCCGATGAGGCGATTTTCTTAATTAATGGTACTACTTCTGGAATCATGACTATGATAATGGGAGTAGTCAATGCCAAAGAAAAAATTATCTTACCGCGTAACGTCCATAAATCGGTGATCAATGCCTTGATTGTTTCCGGTGCTTACCCAGTATTTGTTCAACCGGATATCGATGAAGAATTGGGAATCGCAAACGGAGTGTCGGTTGATAATTATGTTAAAGCGATGGATGAAAATCCGGATGCTAAAGCGATTTTTGTCATCAATCCAACTTATTTTGGAATTGTGAGTGATTTAAGAACGATAGTAAAAGAAGCTCACAAACGCGATATGATCGTGCTTGTGGATGAAGCACATGGTTCGCATTTACAGTTTAATGATAATATGCCATATAGTGCAATGGAAAGTGGTGCTGATGCTTGTGCACTATCGATGCATAAAACTGGAGGAAGTCTTACTCAATCCTCAGTTTTGCTAATAAAAAATGATCGCGTAGATTATAAACGAATATTAAGAGCCTACACGATGTTTGGTTCTACTTCTCCTAGTCATTTACTTTTAGCGTCCCTAGATGCTGCACGTAAAAAAATGGTCTTTGAAGGTAAAGCTTTACTCGACAATTGTTTGGAAATGGCGCGCAAAGCCCGAGAAGAATTAAATAATACTCCGGGCTTAGAATGCCTTGATCGTACATATTGCAATCAAAAGAGCGGATGTTACGATTTTGACGAAACTAAATTAGTGGTTAAAGTTAACGGATTAGGCCTTTCTGGCTTTGAAGTTTATAAAATCCTTCGTTTAGATTACAACATTCAAGTAGAACTAGCAGAAGTGAACTTAATCTTAGCGATCGTTTCAATCGGAACCCTTCAAAGTGATGTCGATGCTCTTGTCACAGCTTTAAAGGATATTTCAAGACGTTTTTATCGAGATGACAATCAAAAACAAGTGCCGGTTTTAAAACATGGATTTCCTGCGATTGTGATTAGGCCGCGTGAAGCTTATCATGCTCCTTATAAAACGGTAAAAATTGAAGAGGCTTTAGGAGAAATATGTACTGAATCTTTGATGGTTTATCCACCGGGAATTCCTTTAGTAATTCCTGGGGAATATATTAGTCAAGAAGTAGTCGATTTATATCAGTATTATATTACAAATGGTGGTGTTATCATGTCAGATTCACTTCCGGGTTTTGTGAAAGTAATCGATCAAGAAAATTGGAAAGAGGACGAAGACTATTACTGATAGTTTAATCCTCTTTTTTTGTATAAAAAAAGCGGATTTTCCCGCGCAAATTTATTATAACATACTCCATTATTTTTTAGTAGTCTTAAATTTTATTTTTTTAAGCCTTATAATTTATATGTAGAGATACTATCTACATATTAGAAAGGAGACATTTTATGAAATGTCAAATTATTGGTAAGAACATTACGGTAACTGATGCAATCCGCAATGTCATCGAAGAAAAATTGCATCGCATGGATAAATATTTTGTTATTAATGAAGATGTCACTTGTAAAGTGCTGATTAGAACTTACCGAACAGCACAAAAAATAGAAATTACTATTTTCACAAAAATGATGGATTTTAGAGTTGAAGTGATGGAGGATGATCTTTACGCTGCGGTTGATTTAGCCATTGATAAACTAGAAGGTCAAATGCGGAAATTAAAGACAAGATTAAATCGACGTCATAAAGAAAGTTTAGGTCGGGCGATTGCCTTTGAGAATTTTGAACAAGAAGAAACGCCTTCTAGCGAAGATGAAATTGTTCGGGTCAAGGAAGTAAAACTTGAACCGATTGATATGGAGGAAGCAATTACCAAAATGGAAGCCTTGGGACATACATTCTACCTCTATCTTGACGAAGAAGATGAGGTAGTCTCAGTTCTCTATCGTCGACGCGATGGAGGATATGGCGTCATTCAGGCTCGAGAATAAACAAAGAAAGAGGATTAATTAAATATCCTCTTTTTATTTAAATTAAATAAAAAATTTTATAATATTTTTATATGAAAAAATTTTTAAGTTTAGCATTGATATTTTTATTGGTTGCATGTCAGGGGCAAAGAGAAAATTTCGCGTCATTTTTTACTATCAACGATGTAAACAACATAAAACATGATTTGTTTTTAGTTGATGAAAATGGTGATAAGTTAGTCGTACCATTTTACACACCATTTTTAACGCAAATTCAAAACAATTATTTTAAAGATTTGAATCAAGCCGATAAAGAGAACTTTACGGGAGATTTTCTTTTTGATATCCAATACTGCAATGCACTTTTCGATAGTGGATATCGTTATATGTATCAAGGTAAAATACTTAATAATCTTTATATCATTAATCAATCATATGGAAGTAATGAAAGACTAGAAATATCAAAAAATCTCTATGACATTTTGACTTTGGGAGTTAATTTGACTATCGCTTCTGAAAATCGTTTTAATTTAACGATCGGAGCATTGAGTGATTTGTGGCAAAATGAAAGAAATTCGACTAATCCGCAAGATCCGACGGAAGATGAAGTATCTAAAGCTTTAACTTGTACTGCAAATGATAAAAATATTAAAGAAGTAGTAATCTTAGAGGAAGAAAGTAGTAAGTATTATGTGACTTTTAAATCATTAAAAGGTTGCAATGATCAGGTTCGTTTATCTTTAGGCGCCATCGGTAAAGGGTACGCTATTGAATATGCTACTAATAACGCTTATAAAAATTATACCCTTCCTCTTTTGATAAACGGGGGAATGTCTTCAATAAAAACCACAGAAAGTTATCCTTATGGCAATTCAAAATGGTCGATTCAGTTTATCAATCCTTTAGCACTTATCGATTTTAACGGAAATCATAATATGTATGAAGTAGAATTAGATTTAGAAGGGGCACTAAATTTATCGACTTCCGGTGATTATAACCAATTTTTTATCAATTCCGAAGGAAAAATTCGTCATCATATTATCGATCCTCGAAGTGGAATGCCGATTGATACCTTTCATAGTGTTTCAATACTTTCAAATAATAGTACTTTAGCGGATGCGGTTACTACGATTTTAATGAATACCACTAGCGTTGATGAGGCTAATGAGGTTTTATCAAATTTAGAAAGCTTTTTTAATGGTCAATTTATTCCGTTTTATATGGTTGAAAAAAATCATAAAATTCAATTCTATGCGCCTGAAAGTTTAGAAAATGAAGTTCATATTATTAGTGGAAATGATATTATTTACGATTTTGAAAGTGAATTGGTTTTCTTCTAATTAAAAGCGCCTTTGCATATCTTGTAAAAGGTGATTTTAATGTGTCGAGTTATAAAATTAGGTGGCAATGCGCTTTCGACTCCTTTAAAACAAAAGGAGGCTTTAAAGCTCTTTGAAAAGCAAAAAGATAAACTGGTTGTGGTCGTGTCGGCGATAGGGCGATTAGGATTTCCGTATGCTACGGATACCTTGCTTAAATTGATTGATCCTGAAAAAATAACGCCTAAAGAAAAAGCTCGGCTGTTATCATGCGGAGAAATAGTGGCAAGTATCGTACTTAGCAATCTTTTAAACCAAAATAATTTAAAAGCAATTTCAATTAGTCCTTTAAAAATTGGTTTTTTAAGTGATTCCAATTATCTTAAGAGTTATGTTAACGAAATCGATAATGGCCAGTGGATTAATTTATTAGATGATTACGATATCATCGTAATTCCGGGCTTTGTTGCGTGTAATGATCAAGGTGAAGTGACGCTTTTAGGTAGAGGTGGTTCTGATTTAAGCGCTATCTTTATTGGAGAAGTGTGTAAGTTAGATCAAGTGACGCTTTACAAAGATGTCGATGGTGTCTATGTAACACAAGGTGGACTTATGAAGCAAGAGCCGATTCCGAATTTGTCGTACGATGAGATGATAGCAATGGAAAACATCGGTTTTGAGATTGTAAATTTGGATGCCATTAAAGAAGCAAAAAATGCGGGAATAACAATTTATGTTAAAAATGTTAACGGCTGCGAAAAAATGACTGAAATTTCTTCTAAAGAAAGCAAAAGAAATATGTTAGGAATCAATGTTGTTGATAATGCTTTGTTATTGGCTTCTTTGAATCCGAAAGACTTGATTAAAAAAGTTGAAGAAGTATTGAATCATCATCACATTTACTTTAAAGAAAATGAAATTATGAAAAATTATGTGAGAATTAAAGTCAATTTGTCACAACTATATCTTGCAAAAAAGCTTATTTTGGAGTATTTCTAGGGGCAAACTTATAAAGTTACATTCGTTTTTCGGGTAAATTTAATTTTCGGGTTATTTATATTTTTTTTTGACCTTAATTATATTATAATTACGAAAGGTGATACTCTATGTTGAAAGTTATCGCTTCTGATCTTGATGGAACTTTATTTTATCCAAAACGAAAAGCTCGTCTTTTAACTAGATCAAATAAGGATTTCTTAAGACGGGCTATCAAAAATGGAAAAAAGCTGGTCTTAGTCTCAGGGCGTAATTATCCGATATTATTAAAAATCGCAAAAAAAATCGATCATATACCGACGATGATTGGCTGCAACGGAGCGTTTGTTTCAGTTGATAATAAAATCGTCTATGAAAATTGCATGTCTCATGATAAAGTTCGCAAACTCTACTATGAACTAAAAGAATTAAAATCGGTTTTTGCCATATTAATAATGACAGATAAAGTACCACTTCTAATTACCGCGCCTAACATAAAAAAACATCAGTATGCATTGCTGTATCTAGGATATCATATCCAAGGAGTATATAGTGAAGACTACGTTTTTGGAGAAAAAAAACTAGAGGAATGTTTAAATGATCAAAGTTGCCATTTTTACAAAGTGATGCCATATTTTGGCTATCATCGAGATGCGGTTCAAAAAGCACAGGAATATTCAAAGATCTTTAATGAAAAGTATGGCTCTGACTTTGAAATTCTCTGGTCTCATGATTCGGTAGAATTTATGAATAAAGGCGTTAATAAAGCGAATGCTCTAGAAAGATTTGCTTCCGATCGCAATATCGATAAAGATGAAGTTGCAGTGGTCGGTGATTCCGGAAACGACATTCCGATGTTTAAAAGCTTTGCTAACAGCTTCGTGATGGAAAATGCTCCGGATGAAGTAAAAAAATATGCTAAAAATGAAATTAAAGCAGTACATGAAATTGAAAAATTTCTAGATTAAAAGAAAGAAGGAAGAATTTATGAATCAAGTATCGAGATACATTCTTGGAATCTATCAAGTGAGTTTAATGGTAAGAGACACCCTTGAATACGGAATGGTTAAAGAAACGTATAATAAAGATGTCTATTTACAACGTAAAGCCCACATCAATCATGGCTTGGAAGAAGGATCACCTTTAAGTTTCTTCTTGAAAAATAACGGAGAAGTAGGAGAAAAGATTCGCTCTCAGCTCCAAGAATTTATCGATGATGTTTATGGAGATGAATCAAATATTGTCAAAATTGAAGATGATAAAGTAATTGTCGATCGTGCTTCGATTGTGCGCTTATATGATTACATAGTCGGAATCCATGAAACTTTAAAAGATATTTTAGATGGTCACTATACTAATGCTGAAAAAGAAGGCAATGGTGAACACGAAGTTAAAGATTTAATTGATGCTGATGATAAATTTTATCGCTCTTTGGCTTGTCTTACGATTACTGATGAAATTCATCGTTCCTTTGTAGAATTCAATAAAACAATGAATGAAGCCAAAGGACAAGCTAATCCGCAATCAAACTTTGTTTTAAATGAAATAAAGCGTTATGTCGGATTCTATAAATTTGTTGTCACGCACTCTAAGATTGAAGATCCGTTATTTAAAAAAGCAACTGATGATACGATGGAAGTTTTATATTATATGGAAGGAAGCAAAAAGCTTGAATCCGGTCAAAATTTGAAGTCGATGATTGATGCTTTGCATAAGACATGGCAAGATTGTTGTGCAGCCTATGAACCGGCTTGGAGACAACTTTACATTAAAGAATGGCAAGTGTTAATCGACTTTGAAAAACAAATGTTTGCTAAAAAAGATCAAGAAAATGTTAATGCTCAAGAAAACAGCGAAGACCGAAAAAACATTAACTAGTTTTAATTGAACTTAAACTTTTTAAGTGATATATTGATGTAGATATAAAAAGGAGAATAGAGTATGAAGGATAATAAAGGCTCAAAAGTTCGCCGTAATGCCGATGAAAGAAAGAAATTAAATCGTAAGATTGCTGAAATCATCTATATTAGTATAGGTGGTATTGTGATGGCATTAGGAATCGCATCTTTGATTTTATCTGCTTTTATTAATAATATGGAAGGTGCTTTTACTGCTCACCCGTTCTATCCTCTTTATCAATTCGAAATTTCATTCTTTGAAACGATTGGATTCGGTTCTGACTTTAGACGGTTTGGTACTTTATTAGTATTAATAAGCATGGTTTATCTATTGATAGTTTTATATGTTTATTCTCTTAAAGCTGATGTTGAAGATAAAAGAGCCAAGCAAAAGAAACTTCGTGAACAAAATCTTAAAAAATTTGCTTCAAATCTTGATAATTTAGAATCAAAAGAAAAAGAGGTCGCATAAGCGTCCTTTTTTTTCTTTTGTTTAATTTCTATAATATGTGATTTTTAAAGAAGTGTTTTTAATTCTTTTTAAAGTTCTTCAATTATTGAGGTGCTTTTTATTTTATATAGAAAATTGAAAATATGCTCATGCTAAAATATTATGGGTTTAGAAGCGGGTTGTAATCTAGGCGATTTGTGAATTGCTATCGTTACTTTGCGGATTAGAATCAGGATTTTCTTGTATCTTGATTTCTTGATGGTTATTGGTGTCCTTATCTTTAGGAAGAATGATGGATAGTATCATTGAAATAACAAAAACACCGGCAATCGGATTATTGGCAAAAATCTCTCCCACAATATCGGGCATTGAATCAAAGAATCCCGGAACTTGTGTGACACCGATGCCTAAACAAAAAGAACAAGCAACGATTATCGTATTTCGAGTAGTCATTTTAATATCGCGAAACATTCCTAATCCCGATACGATAATGGCTCCAAACATAATGATGGAACATCCTCCAAGGACACAATCGGGAAGAGTAGAAAAGAATGCACCAACAGGTGGGAATAAACCCGCTAAAATAAGAGCGATAGCTCCAAACATAATCGTATAACGATTGACGACTTTAGTCATCGCCACTAATCCAACATTTTGACTAAAGGAAGTGATAGGAGGACAACCGAAAACGCTCCCGGAAATCGCCGATACAAAGCCGTTGCAACATAAAGAACCGGAAAGTTCGCGTTCGGTAATGGTACGATTTAAGCCACTAGTGCAAACCGCGGAACTATCTCCGATAGTTTCAGCAGCAGAGACAAGAAATATCAAAGAGACGGAAATAATAGCTCCTAAATCAAATTTTGGAGTATAAGCAAAAAGCCGCGGAAAAGAAATTATTCCTAATTCATTGATCGTCTCACCGATAGTATTGAAATCGACCATTCCAAAGAAAAGGGAGACAATATAGCCGGCGATTAAACCAAAAAGAATGTATAACTGTTTCCAAAAACCTTTAGCAAAAGAATTGACTAAAAGACAAGTAATTAATGCGACTAAGGCTACTACGAAATTTTGCCAAGATCCAAGTGCAAAAGTTCCACTGCTTGCAAAAGAAGTCGCACCAGTGGCCAATAGACTAAATCCGGTTGTGGTAACAACACAAGCGGAAACAATAGGGGAGATAAAACGTCTCCAATATTTGGCGGTTAATCCTAAAATACCTTCGATACAACCACCAATAAGAATGGCACCGATCATTATGCCGTAATCTTTAGAAGCTAAAGCAATCATCGTCGAAACAAAAGTAAAACTCAGGCCCATCACAATCGGAAGCCGTGATCCAATGCGCCAAATTGGGAAAAGTTGAATAAGTGTACCGATTCCGGCGACAATCATCGCAGCTTGAATCAATCTTGCAGTATCGCTAGGAGAAAATGTTTGTCCTTGATAAACAGCGACTGAAGCGATTAAAATAATAGGCGTTACATTTGCGACGAACATGGCTAAGACATGCTGTAAGCCGAAAGGAATAGCTTTTAAAAGGGGAACGCGTCCGTCAAGTTTATAGATGTTATTAGTGTCCGCTGCAGTTTTGAACTTGAAAAATTTCATAGAGAAAACCTCCAATAATTATTATAAAAAAAATTAAATTAAGCGGCAACATATAAATATTGTTTGAAATTCATGCCGAATTAATACTACATAGCAACAATAAACAATTTTAAAATATTATTTAAATTGTTTTATTGTAATTTATTCATATTTAAAAATAATATAAAGAATGTTAAAATAATTTTAAAGAGGAAATAAAAATGAAAACTCAATTAAATCATTCATATTTATCGATGATGCTTTTAATAGGAGGAATGTTGCTTTCATGCTCTTCTCCAAGCAATAATTCTTCGCGAAAAGTGCGGATTCACACTGAAGTGCAAGATAATTTTCTTTATGATGATTTTACCAATATTACTAAATATGCCGATGGAAGACAAGAATTAAGTCGACCGGAACCGATCGAGTTAACTTGGACTTTAGCCAAAGATGAAACAGCAAATTACAATCTTTTGATTAGTGAATTTCAAGATTTTTCTAATTGTTTTACACTTCGCACTTTGGATTCTACTATTTCTATTTATAATTTGAAAATCGGAACTAAATATTATTGGAAAGTCACTTCAAATCTTCAAGATACAGAAGTTGAAACTGCCCCTGAAACTTTTGAAGTTGTCGATGATTGTCCACGAAATTTAAAAGTTGACGGTGTCACTAACGTGCGTGATGTCGGTGGATGGAAAATTGATGACAATCATCGTGTTAAACAAGGTCTATTATTTAGAGGCGGAAGACTAAATACCTCTTTTTCTAATCAAATAATCGAAGAGATTACCGAGGAAGGAAAAAGAGTTTTGATTGAAGATTTAAAAATTAAATCGGAGATGGATTTACGCACTACTGACGATAATGAAATCGGTTCTATTACTTCTAGCGTTCTTGGAGATGCGGTTAAATACCTTTCTTGCCCGATGTATTGGCAAAATAATATTCTTCTGGTTAACCAAGAGATGGTGAGACATATTTTTTCAGATATTTTAGCGCATGAAGATAATTACCCCCTTTATTTTCATTGCAATATCGGAACAGACCGCACCGGAATGATCGCATATTTATTAAATGGATTATTGGGAGTAGCGGAAGATGACTTGTATTATGACTATTTATTTTCAAATTTTGGCTTAATCGGAGGAGTAAGAACTTTAAGTAATATCAAATACAATTATGTTGAAACCATTAACAAAACCGAGGGCGATAAACTTTCTAACAAAATATATAACCATCTAATTAGCATCGGTGTTTCCAAAACCGATATCGATAATATCAAAAATATTTTTATTGAAGAAATCTAATCAATATTAATTTATAAATTATAGAAAATATGGTAAATAAGACAAAAAAGGCGATAAAAAAAGATAATACAAAATCATTTTTTACAAATACATATCGATCATTCATCGACAATAAAATCAATATTAATGAATTAAAAAAGAGATTAGATTCTAAAAACATTATTCTTCCAAGTGAATTTTACCTTTTAAGCAAACCGGAGCAAAAGCGATATTATAGATATCAATCGACAATCGTTCATCTTACCAAAAAGTTTGAAAGCGAAGAACAAGAAATTGTTTTTAATTCGAATTATTTCTATTGGTTAGCTACTCAAGCAACCAAATCTATCAGTGTCACAAATGAACTGATCAGTTACCTTCACGATTTAAAGGAAGTAAATCTCATTTTTTTAGGAATGCAGCAAATCAAAGTCAAAAATACTAGATTGCGTTTAAATGAAAAAATGATGGAATATATTAAGAAAAAGAAGATTCATAATTTATACGAATTGACGATTGATTTAATTGGTTCGCCACATTTTTCATCGGATGAAAAAAATTTAGCTGATAAGTTAATTGTTTTTCTAAAAGCGGAAAATTCGCTTGGATTTGATTTAAACGATGCGATTAATAAATTTTTCTTTTTAATGGAAAACTTGCTTCATGTTCTTCCCAAAAAAGAGGTAAATACACTGAAGATTAAGTTTTTGGTTTTAAATAAAGACCATCTTCGAAAAAGAGATTATTATGATTTGCATAAATCCGCTAGAGGAATCTTAAGAGATTATCAATTTCGCGGAGTTTTTACGACCGGTGCGTTGTCCAAATTAAAAAGCCATTTAAAAGATAATCCATATTTAATAGATGGTATGTATCCTAATGGCTATATGGCATTATACTACGCATTTATTGCAGATAGTGAGGTAAAATAGATGCTTAACTATTATGATGAAATATCAACTTTATTTGATATTTATGAAAATGAAAAACACTTATCGGAAAAAGCGATATGCAGCAAATGCAAAAGTTTAATCAAAAAACATCACTTTAATCGTGATTTTATGTATTGTCTTAACGACATAGTCAGTGAGCACGGTTATTGTTTCCAGTTTGATATCGAGTCTGAAGACAAAGAAAAATTTGATGCTAGAATATATTCGCTTCTAATAACAAACGCGAAAAAAAGTCAAAAAAAGACGGAACAACTTATTTTATATCTAAAAAAAGTCAACGATCATCGACTGATCTTTGCAAGCATTTATGCTTTAAAAGTCGAGTACCTCATTAATCTTGGAATAATCGAAAATAATGAATGGACAAAAGAACATTCAAAGAATAATTTCAGAAATCTTTTCTTTATTTCGGCAAATGATGAAAACAATTACCGAGTGTGCATAAAAACCGCTGAAAAACTTGGTCTTAAATATATAAAATTACCATATATGCAATTTTGGTGGGATATGGAAAGATTATTGTGGACAATTGAAAAAGCGGATCCGAAAAAGGGATACATTAAGGTTAATACAATTAAAGTCGCTTTCGGCATTACCCCAAGAATATATTTTGAAAGAGGCGAAAAGAAATATTATGATGCACTAGGTTCAAAAAACTTAAATAAATATTTAAAATTAATAGATCAAAAAATGTTAGAAATTGTAAAAGAAAAATATAAAAATAGCGTTGAACCCACGAGAATGTGGGGATATTCTCTCTTATTTAATGTTTTATGAAAATGAGTGTAAAATTAAAAAAATTTGCTATTCAACTAAAACAAAATTTATAAAAAGTTCAAGTATCTTCAATTAAAAATGCGTACTTAATAATATAATGAATATTCGAAAATCCAATTTTAACATTAATAATGAAAGCATTGAAATATATATTAATCTATTTGTAAATATGCAACCTGACTTTGGTAGCAAACCCTAAAATGAGGCGCTAAATAAGGAAAAAGAATAAGATTAAAAAAACTCTTTTTTCTTATTTTTTTCTTTTGATTTTTGTATAATACCTGACTTTTGGAGAAGAGAGCAAAAATAAAGGAAGTTATATCTAAAGATATAAAAGGGTGAAAAATAACTAGAGT
>CANQWG010000020.1 GCA_947627505.1 uncultured Bacilli bacterium
CATAGTAAAATTATATCATATTAAAAAAACAAGGATGAAGTCCTTGTTCTTATCGATTGTTAAATCGATTTTGTTCACAAATGTCAACCAAGTCATATAAGACACTTCTAAGGCTTTATATTTAATGTTAGGGGGCTTAATTAAAATTTAAACTCCGCCTTTCAATGTTAATAAGGTTAATAAATTATTGATTTTTAGGGAACAAATAATTATTTTATTAATAAAAATATTCCCTAAAATTTAAAAGGAGTTACACATGAATAAATTTAATGATATTCAAGAACTTTTAAGAAAAAAAGCTGATTTACAAACTAGATTAAACTTGTTGCCTTATACAGGTACCCCTGAAATTTAAGAAAATAAAAGTGGAAAATATCTATATATGAGAAAACGCAAGTTAGGAAAACTTACATCTCAATATGTAGATAAATTTTCTAATGAGTTATATCAAACTTTATTGAGATATTCAAAAGAAACAAGAGAATTGTAAAAATCAATAGATAAATTGAAAAAAAACTTGCTTTGATTGGCTTTAAATCAATTGAATCGTATCTTGATGCGTTAACATAAATTATGAAAGCAAAATGTTTGAAAAAGACTAAGTAACATTAATTTATAGCTAATTTTTATAATTCTAAAGATAAAAAAATCCGCCTTTCAATTTTAATAAGGCGGAATTTTTTCAACCGAACCAAAAACTTCATGGCGGAGGAAGAGGGATTCGAACCCTCGCACCCGATTAAAAGTCTACTAGCTTTCCAAGCCAGCCCCTTCAGCCACTTGGGTATTCCTCCAGCGCAAGATGAATTATACTATAAAAGATTTAACTTGTCATTAAAATTCTTTTTTTTCTTATCATAAACTTAAGACAAATTGAAGAGAATGATATAATATTCAAAAAGAGGTCTTAGCGATGAAAGAAATCATCATTACTGAAAAAGAAGCCGGTCAACGAATTGATAAATTAATCAGAAAAACTTTAAGTGAAGCCCCGCTTAGTTTTATTTATCGACTTTTTCGTCTAAAAGATATCAAAGTCAATGGAAAAAGAGTTGATATTTCTTATCAAGTTTTAAAAGATGATAAAGTTACAATTTATATTACCGATAAGCAATTGCAAGATTTCGTTAAGCCGAGAATGATGGCCAATAATTATAATAAGCTAAATATTATTTATGAAGATGAGAATATTTTAGTGATCAATAAACCATCGGGAATATTGGTACACGGAGATTATGAAGAAAAAAGAATCACTTTAGCCAATCAGGTTTTAGGATACCTTGCTAGTAAGAATGAATTTGATCCTGCGATTGCTAGTTTTATTCCTTCACCGGCTCATCGATTGGATCGAAATACCTCGGGGTTAGTATTTTTTGGAAAAAACATCGAATCGCTACAATGTTTAATGGAATTATTCAAAAATAAAGATGCACTTGATAAAGAATACTATGCCTTGTTGGATGGAAAGGTTTTAGAAGAAGGGCATATTGATTTACCTTTGATCAAAGATGAAAAGAATAATGAAGTTCGGGTTGGTAGCATCAAAAATGGTGCTAAAGAAGCACACACTTCTTATCGTTTGTTAGCTTTTAAAGATGGATATAGTTTAGTAAAAGCTAAATTGATTACCGGTCGAACGCATCAGTTGCGCGTTCATTTTCAAGCAATTGGACATCCAATCGTCGGCGATCGGAAATATGGTAATATCAAAACTAATCGTGAGTTTAAATTGAAATATGCATATGATCATCAATTCTTGCATGCTTATCGAATTTTACTAAAAAATGTCAATGGTAAGTTAAATTATCTTTCAAATCATATTTTTAAGGCTGAATTTCCAAAAAAAGAAAAAGAAATTATCGGTCTTTTATATGGAAATGATTTATCTTTTTGATATACTATTAATGAAAATGGAGGCTGAAAATGGATTTTATAACAGTTTCAAATATCTTAATTGCCATTGCGGTTCTCATTTTATTTTTTGAATTGGGTGCCTCACCCGTTAAATTGAAGCGTCAAACGTTCAGTTTGCTTCTTGCTTGCGGTTTAGAAGCGCTACTGATTTATCTTGAAAAGATATTGAGTTTTCTTCGTACTTTTCGTGAATTATTTGTCACAATAGTGACAAAAGTCATAGATAAATTAGGAAATCTTTTAATTCCTTGCGAAGAATCGGCTAAACCTTTGTTGGCAAGTATACTTTATTTTGGGTTGGCTTTTTTGATTTTTTATTTCATTATGCGGTTTGTAAGCCTTTGTTTATTTAAAGATAAATATAATATGAAAAGAGTGAAAAAGGGTATCGATTTTGTCTCCTTTTTTATCCATTTGCCATTGATTGTATTAAATGCTGCTTTATTTATGATGGTTGCTTTAGTACTTACGATATCGCTTCGGCACATTACGTATTTAGAACCCGGATTTTTAAATGACATTTTTGTGACTGTCGAAAATTTTGTTAAGGGAGGATTGAATCTATGAAAAAAATTGATAAGACAATTCTCCTAGCGGAAATGTTTGGTGCCGATACTTCGAATTATGTGGCATCGTATGTTGCTCAAGTTGAGCATTCTTTGGCATATGCCGAGTTACAAAAAAACATTTCGGCAAATTCGAAATTTTTCTCTTCATCGACTTTCATGGTTAAAGATATTTATGAAAGCATCAATTTAAAAGAAATCGATAGTGTCGAAGAAGCGATGATTGCTTATGGTAAAATAAATTATGCTTTGAGATTATCACAAGACACGAATCATATTAATCCTCTTCTATACTTTGTGAATAAAAAAGAATCACGCAAACTTGGCGAAATCACGATGGAGTTTGACGGCAAGCAACGCACTTTGCAAGAGATTGCAGACGATAATAATTATACAGTTCGCTTTAAAATTGATCGATTTAAACGGCTTTATGAACGTTGGGTAATCGATGCTTTGACGATTCTTATCAATCCGATGAAAGTGATAATGTATAAAAGAAGAAATCTTCCTAAACGTAAAATATACAATAAGACCAAAAAAGGAATATTAGTTGGAGCAATTATCGTTTCTATTATGGCTCTTGGCAGTTTGTTTTTTTATCCGTTTCATAAGTTTTTCCTTAAACTTCAAAACATCAATAATGCTTTATATTGGACTGCGGGAATCGCGTATGTAGTATTTTTATGTGCGGTGTTTTTATTGGATATGCTTTTTATGTACGATATCTCACGAAGGCGTAAATTTTTAAAGCGATATACGGAAAGCTACCAAATGTTGATTAAAAATGGCACTAAGATTATCGATGAATTTAATGAAGATAAAGCCAAACTTTATTGTGACGTTATCGATGCTTTCAATGGTAAAAACACCATGAATCGTTCTGCGTCTTATTATAGTCATACAATGAGATTCTATCCTTGTCTAACTTATCTTAACAAAATCAATCATCATAAACGAAGAATTCGCAAAGAAGAAGAGAAAAATCGTTATCTTGGCTTCTTCTATTTAATTTTGCTTTCTATTGCAATTATCGCAGTTATCGGCGGTTTAATGATTGGAGGTGTGCTTAAATGAGTTTCACCATTACAATAAAGGACCATGAAGTCAGCACTTTTGAAGAGTTTGGTCTTCTAATTAAAGACTATCCGGAGGAATGTTTTAAACTTATTAATAGTATTAAATTTCTTCGTATTTTAAAGAGTGAAGATATCGACAAATATGAGCGAGTGTTGGATTTAGCGCGTCGTGAGAAAGACTTTTATCCGTTTATATTTGAAATCCAATATATTTTAAATCCATTTATGGAACTTCGCTATCACGGCTATAGCTTTGAAAATCTCAAAGATTTAGGACGACAGATTCTCGGATATGGACCCATGATCGATATTTATTTAAAGGATTTTTTAAAATATAAATTGCTGACAAAATATATGATCTTCACTCATAGCAAAGATCAAAATCCGGAACTTTTTGAAAACATTCAAAAATTAGAAGATGAATTTGTCACAAATGAAAATAAGGCATATTTTAAGTTAGGATTTTTGTTGGCAAATACCAAGGTAATAACCTATGATTCAAGACCATATGCTGATCCTAAAACTTTTTTCGAAGCGATGTTGAGCCCCTTCTATTTAGCTCGCTTCAGTCATAGCTTTGAAAAAGATCAATACGCATATGCGTGGCTTGAGGTTTTAGGATATGAATCGAGTATCGATCGGTACAAAAATTTGGTTGATACGATTGAACAACAAGAAATGGAAGAAAAATTATGACGGTGATGGAAAAATACGCTCGATGGTTGAGTGATGAAAAAGTTAATGATGACGTTAAAAATCAATTGATGAATTATACTCAAGAACAGATAGAAGATGCCTTTTATCGGGAATTGGAATTTGGTACTGCCGGATTAAGAGGAATCTTAGGTCCTGGCAGCAATCGACTTAATGTATTTGTGGTTCGTAAAGCCACAGTCGGGTTTGCCATATATTTAATTGAAAAGTATAATGATGCGAGAAGTCGCGGTGTGGTGATTTCTTATGACAATCGCCTCTTTTCTAAAACTTTCGCATTAGAAGCGGCGAAAGTGTTATCGGAATGCGGCATCAAAGCCTATATTTTTGAAAGTCTAAGGCCGACCCCAGAGTTGTCTTTTGCGGTCAGAAAAGCGAATGCCGTTGGGGGAATTATGATTACCGCGTCTCATAATCCTAAAGAGTATAATGGTTATAAAGTATATGATAAAAATGGATGTCAAATTGTCCCTGAAGAAATTGCTCCCTTAGTAAAAATAATCGACAATCTCGGCTTTGAACTTGATGTCGAAGTACCGCGTTATGCGCTTCCTGGGGAAATAGTGGAGCTTGGCAAGGACTACGATGATGACTATATTGCGCATTTAAAAACTTTGGAACTCGACAAAAATTTATCTAAAAAAGGACTGAAAATTGTTTTTTCACCGCAACATGGTACCAGTTATCTTTTAGCCATGCGCTTATTTGAAGAATTGGGTTATGACGTGATTCCTTGTCTTGAACAATGCACATTTGATCAACTTTTCTCCAAAACGCTTTCGCCTAATCCGGAAGATCCTCGCTCATTTGAATTGGCGATTAAATACGCTAAAGAAAATGATGCTCAAATGATTCTTGTGACTGACCCTGACGGAGATCGTGTCGGATTTGCTTATAAGAATTTAAAAGGAGAATATACGCTTTTAACGGGAAATAAAACCGGAGCGCTAATGATCGATTATATTCTGGATCAAAGGCAACGTCAGCAACTGCTTAAAGACAATAGTACAATTTTTACGACGGTCGTAACTTCTTCTTTGGGTGAAGACATTGCAAGATACTATAATGTCGCTACGGAAAAAGTTTTGACAGGATTTAAATATATCGGCGATAAAATTGAGCAATATAATCTTTCTGGCGAGAAACAATTCGAATTCGGATATGAAGAATCGTATGGATATTTAGTAAAAGACTTTGCTCGAGATAAAGATTCTTTGCAAGCGATGTTGATTATCGCAGAGATGGTGAATTATCATCGCCATCATGGCAGAAACATCGATGACGCTTTAAATGATTTATATGCCCGTTACGGATATCGAGAAGATAAATTATATTCAATCTATTTTACAGGCAAAACCGGTCATATGACTATGAAGCGTTTGATGGAGAATCTTCACAAAAATCCGCCTCATCACTTTGGAACGTTTAAAGTGATTAGGTATGAAGATTTCTTTAATCAAATCAAAGTAGAAGTAGGCCAAAAACCGGTTGTTTTCAATCAATTGCCGAAAACTGATATGATTAAATTTTATCTTGAAGACGGATCCTCGATCGCAATTAGACCTTCTGGAACCGAGCCGAAATGTAAATTTTACTATGAAGCAATAGGCAACAACGCTACGGAAGCGATTATGAAACCGGATTTGATTCATAAGGCGCTTTTAAAGACTTTGAAAATTGAAGATTAACGAGGTGATTAAATATGGATGGTGTTTTATTAATCAATAAACCGATTGGCATGACTTCACGGCAAGTGGTTACCGCTGTCTCAAAAAAATTAAAATGTAAGAAAGTCGGACATACCGGTACTTTAGATCCTTTTGCAAGTGGTCTTATGGTTGTCACGTGTAATCGGGCTACCAAAATCGGTGCTTATCTTGAAGGAATGACAAAGCATTATATTGCCGAGATTACTTTGGGTGCCAATACCGATACTTTGGATTGCACTGGAGAAATCATCAATAAAAGAGAAGTTAAACTTCCTCTAGATCGTGAACAAGTCGCAAAGGTTTGTGCTTCTTTTGTCGGAAAAATCAAACAGATTCCTCCGATGTATTCCGCGATAAAAAAAGATGGCGAAGAATTATATAAAAAAGCCCGTAGAGGCGAAGTTGTCGAGCGTAAAGAGCGTGAAGTTACGATTGAAAAACTCAATGTGCTTTCAATTACGATGAATAAAATTATTATTGATGTTGTCTGTTCTAAAGGAACATATATCCGTACTTTGGGAGAAGATATCGGAAACGCTCTCGGATTTGGTGGATTTTTGAGTATGCTTACTAGAGTGGCAGTCGGGCCTTATAAAATTGCTGAAAGTAAAACTCCATATGAAATCAGTGCCGATGATTTGATTTCAATTGAAGAGGCTTTATCTTTTCTTCCGGTTTTTAAGGTGTTCGGTAATGTGGAAAAAATGGTTAAAAATGGCGCCACGATTGAAATCCCAAGCGAAGAGGATGTTCTTTTGATAAAAGATATTGACGATAATGCTTTAGCAATTTATAAAAGATTTGAAAATAATGTCTATCATTGCGCTCGTGGATTACAATGATGATAGTTAAAAAGTTTACTTTAGATAATATTAATTATGTTGATGATTTAGCTTTGTGTCTGGGTTTTTTTAATGGCCTCCATATTGGACATCTTCGCCTTATAGAAAAAAGTTTGAACTTACCGTTAAAGAGTGCAGTTTTAACTTTTTCAGATACTTTTTATCCTATCGTGTTACATCAAAAGGAAAAGGTTATTACCTCAAGTGAAGATCAAAAGGAAATATTAGAAAGATTAGGAGTCGACTACCTTTTGATTTTAAGATTTGATGAAAAAGTAATGAGACTTTCCAAAGAAGATTTCATTGAAAAGATTTTAGTGAAATTAGGTAGCAAAAAACTGATTTGCGGATTTGATTATTCATTCGGACATAAAGCATCGGGTACTATCTCCGATTTAATTAACTTGGCACATGATCGCTATGAAGTGGAAGTAGTCGATAAGATTGATTTTTACCATCAAAAAGCTGCTACCACTACCGCGATAAAATTGATTGAAGAAGGTAAAGTTGATTTAGTTAATGAATTATTGACTCGACCTTATCAAATCACTGGTAAAGTGGTGCAAGGAAAAAGAAATGGTCATCTTTTAGGATTTCCAACAGCTAATGTTTTACCTAAATATGCTTATGTAATGCCAAAAAATGGTGTTTATGTAGCGAAGGTGGTTACTCCCGAAAATGAATATATGGCGATGGTAAATGTTGGTATTCATCCGACAATTGATGCTCTTGAAGAAAAAATAATCGAAGCCCATCTTCTCGATTTCAATGACGATGATTTATATAATCAGGAAATAAAAGTTAAATTTTATCATCATCTTCGTGAAGAAATTAAGTTTGATTCATCAAAGAAATTGGTTTGCATGTTGAAACGCAACGAACAAGAAGTTCGTGAATACTTTAAAAATATCAATATAAAATAAAAAAAAGTTTATAAATAGTTGCATCGGTTGTTTTAAAAGGCTATATTATAAAAGCGACTTATGCGTGGTTTATCGATTCTCCACGATATTCTATGAATAAGTTAAGAAAGCTAATATTAGGAGGATAAAAAATGGCATTAGCAAAAGAACAAGTGAAAGAGATTGTTAAAAAGTACGGGAAAGATGAAAATGATACTGGTTCAAGCGCAGTTCAAATTGCTCTCTTAACCGCACAAATCAACGCTTTAACCGAACATCTTAAAGTTCATAAGCACGATCATCACTCTCGTCGTGGACTCTTCGTTTTAGTTGGTAGAAGAAGAGGGTTGCTTGATTATATGAGCAGTAATGATCATGACGCTTATTTAAAATTAATCGCTGATTTAAATCTCAGAAAATAAAAAATAAAGTAGCAGTTTGAAGACTGCTATTTTTTTACTTTTTTTAATTCGGGGAAAGAGTGACTAACGCTAATTATATTTTAATGAAATGTTTTTTTTAAATAAGCGTTTTGTGGTACTTTTATTTATCTCTAACTATTTAACTTTGAATATGGTATACTTTTTTTACCGAAGAAAGGAATAAAACATGGCTCAGGTACAACTTGCAGACCGCTTAGGCAATACTAAAAAGAAACGCCTTGGTTTTTCATGGCTATATTTTTTCTTTGGTCCTTTTTATTCATTATTTCGGTTAAGAATCATTTCAGCGATTATATTAGGTTTATTATATTATTATCTATTGCCGATTCCGGGAATGGAGTTTTTTGTGAAGTATTTCAATATGATTCCACTTCCTAATGAGATTTTAAATTATGGAACTAAAATATTGATGGGATTTCGCAAACCACGATATATGATTTTCGGCATCACTTTTTTTGCATTAATTCATTTGTATTTTACTATCTTCATCGAAGGGTTTATGCTCAAAAGATATCTTCGTAGAAAAGAGTTATTGCCGCTTAATGAAAGCGATGCCCGGGTGTTAATCAGTTATCGTGTCGTCAAAGTTTCGGTAAACTTGGCTTCATCGTTCAGCATCAAAAATCTCGATAGCTATCAAATTGCTGAAAAAAATTGGTATCAACAAAACCAACAACGATTGAATCCTGGGATTAAAAGAATTGATACGAGCACTAGTTATATCAATACCATTTCCCCGCTTCCCAATCGCTTGAGCGACACTGAAATAAAAAAGGTGCAACTGATTCAAGAACAACTTGAAAATTTGCAAAATCAGTTTAATGCAGGATTAATTACTCTAGAAGAGTATGAAAAGAAAAAATCGTCTTTAATTGCGGAGAAATATCGAAAATGATCACTTTGAGAATTATTTTAATTATTTTAATTATCATTATGGTTTTTAGCGGGGCGATCGCCACTAATCTTGAGCGACAAAGCTTAAAACTTCCTGGTTTGATTTTAGTTTGTGGCGCGTTTATAAGTGGACTTTGCTTTGTACTAAGTGATGTTTTATTGGAGCGCAATGCTTTACAATTTCCGGTAGTTCTTTCATTAACGGGTGGATTATTAATAATTACAAGCGTTACTGCAATTATCGTCTATTTTATTAAAAAGGCCAAATAAAAAAGTGCTTTACGCTGTACGTTTCAAAACGATACCAAAGCACTTTTTTAATTTGTTTATAATTCGCTTGAAAGAAGTTTATTAATATAAATTTTCATACCCAGAACGACTGAATTTAGTGGTTCAGGAGAAATGCGAACTGGAATATTTAATGCTTTTTCCATTTGTTCGCGAAGCCCCGATAACAAAGCGGTTCCGCCGCAAATGACGATTCCTGAGTCCATAACGTCACTGGCTAATTCTGGTGGAGTCATTTCCAAGCAATCAACGATAGCTTCAGTTAAATTGTCGAGCTTTTTAAGTAAAACAGCTTTTAATTCAGCAGTAGAGATGATGACTGAATGTGGTAAAGAAGAGATAATATCGCGACCGGTCACTTCGACTAGGCGATTTTCGGGATATTGTTCCACAGAACCGATTTTCATTTTGATAAATTCCGCAGCTTTAGTTCCGACAATCAAATGATGCTTATTTCTTAAATAACGCAAAATGGCTTCATCAAGCAGATTTCCGGAAAAGTTTGCGGATTTAGTGATAATGATATTTCCATTTGAAAGAACGGCGATATCGGAAATGCCTCCGCCGATATTGACGGCTAAACAACCTTTAGGTGATTCGATGTTAATGCCAGATCCAATCGCGGAAAGTTTAGCGACACTTTCGATAACTACTTTTTTGGCACCTAATTGATAACCAGCTTCAAGCAAAGCTCTTTTTTCGATGATGCTTATAGCATTTGGGGCAGAAAAGACAATTGTCGATTTTCTTAAAACTCTAGAAAGTTTAATACTTGAAAAAACTTTTTTTAAGTATTGAATCGTTAAAGTCAAATTTGCGATATGACCATTTTTAACCGGAGATAACACTTTGACATTATCAGGGGTTCTGCCAATTAATTTGCTAGCTAAGTAACCTATTTCTAAAATTTTATGATTTTTTGTATTTAATGCCAGAAGAGTAGGCTCGTTGTAAACAAGACCTTTTTTATAGACATAAATGAAAGTGTTGGATGTTCCAAAATCAATACCGATGTATTTTTTCATAAAAAGCACCTCTTCAATTTCTTTTATGATACCACTTATTGTTTGTAATTTCTATAACTTAATTATTAAGTGACATCATTCTTTATAATTATATAATAATTTTTATCTTATAGTTAACATTTATTGGTAAAAAATAGATCGCAAAACAATTTTTATATATCATCATTAAATATTGTGGTAAAATATAAAAGTTAAAGGAGTAAATAAATGTCAAAGAAGGTTTTTGAACTAGATTTTGAAGGAAAAAAACTGATCGTTGAAGCTGGCGAAATCGCAAAACAAGCTGATGGTGCTGTTTTAATTCGCTTGAATGATACCGTAGTTTTATCCACAGCCTGTGCCTCAGACCAGGCAAAAGACACCGACTTTTTCCCACTCACAGTCGGTTATGAAGAAAAACAATATTCAGTTGGGAAAATTCCTGGAAGCTTTTTAAGAAGAGAGGGAAGACCAGGAGAACATGCCACTTTAACGGCTCGTCTTATTGATCGTCCGATTCGTCCGATGTTTTCCGAAGGTTTCAGAAATGAAGTGCAAGTGGTAAATACCGTCATGTCGGTCGATAAGGACTCGACTCCGGAAATGGCGGCAATGTTTGGCTCTTCGCTCGCTCTTGGAATTTCGGATATTCCGTTCGACGGACCGATTGCGGGAGTTTATGTAGGTCGAGTTGATGGTCAATTTATAATTAATCCGACCGTTGAACAAAATGAAAAATCAGACATTCATCTCGCAGTAGCCGGTACTGAAAAGGCCATCAATATGGTTGAAGCCGGTGCCGCTGAAGTCGGTGAAGAAGATATGCTTGCCGCGTTGATGTTTGGACACGAAGCAATTAAGAAACTTTGTGCGTTCCAAAAAGACATCATAAAAGAAATAGGAAAAGAAAAGCGAAAAATAGAGTTATATTCTATTGATCCAACTTTAAAAGAAGCGGTTGAAAGCGTCGCAAAAGAACGCTTGATTAAAGCTGTATCAATCGTCGATAAACTTGAAAGATATGCCGCTATTGACGCCATTGACGATGAAGTTATCGCTTCTTACGAAGAACAAAAATATGAAAGCGATAAAGACAAGCAAAAGGTGTTGCAACAAGTAAAAGATGTCTTACACGATATCGTCAAAGATGAAGTTCGTCGTTTGATTACAATCGACAAAGTTCGTCCTGATGGTCGTAAACTAGATGAAATTAGACCTTTGGATGCGCAGATTGATTTATTACCGAGAACTCACGGATCGGCGATGTTTACTAGAGGCCAAACTCAAGTAATCTCGGCGTGTACTTTAGGTGCTACTAACGATGAACAAATTATCGATAATCTTACCGATGAAGAATCCAAACGCTTTATGCACCATTATAATTTCCCACCTTATTCAGTTGGTGAAGTTGGAAGAATGGGAACTCCAGGAAGAAGAGAAATCGGTCATGGAGCACTTGGTGAAAGAGCCTTATCATATGTGATTCCTTCCGAAGAGGAATTCCCTTATACGATTCGCTTGGTTTCGGAAGTTGTCGAGTCTAATGGTTCTTCATCACAAGCTTCAATTTGTGCTTCAACGCTTTCATTGATGGCAGCCGGTGTGCCGATTAAGGCTCCGGTAGCCGGTATTGCAATGGGACTTATTACTAGTGGACCATTGGAAGAAGGATGTCCATATACTATTCTTACCGATATTCAAGGTATGGAAGATCATTTGGGCGATATGGATTTTAAAGTTGCAGGTACTCCAAAAGGTATCACAGCTTTACAAATGGATATCAAAATCAAAGGTATCACTGAGCAGATTTTGCGTGAAGCTTTGTATCAAGCACATAGCGCACGCGAAAAGATTATGGAAGTCATTCTCAACACCATCGATAAACCGCGTCCGGATGTCGGAAAATACGCACCTAAATTGCATCAAATGAGAATCAGCGTCGATAAGATTAAAGATGTGATTGGTTCTCAAGGTAAAGTCATCAACGACATCATCGCTAAATGTGACAATGTGAAGATCGATATTGAAGACGATGGTCGCGTAATCATTTATCATCAGGATCGTGAAAGCATCAATAAAGCTGTTAAGATGATTGAAGATATTGTAAAAGAAGCCAAGGTTGGTGAAATTTACGAAGGTAAAGTTGTACGAATCGAAAGTTTCGGTTGCTTCGTTAATCTCTTTAATAACGTTGATGGTATGGTTCACGTTTCACGCTTGTCGTGGGAAAGAGTCAATCATCCAAAAGACTTTGTGAAACTAGGACAAACTTTGAAAGTCATCGTTACTGAAATCGATGAAAAGGGCCGAATAAATCTTTCCCATAAAGAATTTGAACCGAAACCGGAAAAGAAAGACAAAACCGAAAAAGTTCAAGAAACGCCAAAAGAAAACAAAGAAGAACCAAAAGAATAAACTAATTCAAGAGTGACGCAAATGATTAAAGTGTCACTCTTTTTTTTACACAATAACGACTCTCGCGCATATTCTAAAATGAAGGCGGATTCGATATGTTTGGACAAGTGATAAATGCGATGGTGACACCTTTCAATAGTCACGATGAAATTGATTATGAAGAAGTAAAAAAACTTTTAGCAATGGCAAAAGAAAATCAAAATGACGCGCTTGTCATTGGTTCCACTACGGGTGAAGGTTCTTCTTTATCCATGCGTGAAAAAAAAGAATTATATCTTTTTTGTAAGAAACATTGCGAATTACCGCTTCTTTATGCACTATGTCATAATTCTTTAACGCATTTAAAAGAGGAACTTGACTATATTCAAGATATTAATATAGATGGATTTTTAATCGTTACACCTTATTATGTCAATCCTCCACAAAATGGACTTTTTCTTTATTTCAAAGCGATTGCAAAACGAATTGATAAGCCGATAATTCTTTATAATGTACCTTCAAGAAGCAAGGTTACTTTACAATTTAATACTATTAAAAAATTAATTAAGAGTTTTCCGAATATAATCGGATTAAAAGAAGCGAGTGCAGACTTTAATCTCATTAATTTGCTTAAAAAAACTTTCCCGAATTTTAAAGTTTACACTGGTGACGATCATTATCTTTTCGAATGCTTAAAAAACCATGGGGACGGAATTATTTCAGTAGCGTCGATCATTTATGGTAAAGAATATCAGCAATTGATTACAGACTATAAGTGTGGATTTCACAATGTGGTTTTAGATGATTACTTGAAACTAGTTGCGGATCTTATGAGCATCGAGGTTAATCCGATTCCGATTAAAGCACTTTTGGAAAGATATAATTTTAAAAGCATGAATTTACGTTTACCATTAATTAAACTTCCCAAAGAACAACGAGAAAAGTTTGATATGCTTTTTTAAGATATTATTTGTAAGTAGCTGCGACTTAATTTATAATAATATCGTGTCAAAGACAAAGTTAAACTTTTTGAAACATCATAGAGAGGATTGGTTGGTGGAAAATCCATGCGTAAAAAAGTAGGCCACTTTTGAGACAATGGTTAATCCCATCGTCGACTGCGTTAAAGTCTTAATTGAGAGCGCCTAAAGATATTGGCGAATCAGGATGGTACCGCGAGATTTTCGTTCCTGAGGTACTTTTTTATTTTTTGGAGGTTTAATTATGAAGAAATTATCGAGCAATCAAATCAGAAGCATGTGGCTTGATTTTTTTGCTAGCAAAGGACATTTTATTGAACCAAGTGCTTCTCTTATTCCTCACAATGATCCGACACTTTTATGGATTAATTCTGGAGTGGCAGCATTAAAAAAATATTTTGATGGCTCTGAAATTGCTAAACATAGTCGTATCACAAATGCGCAAAAATCGATTAGAACCAACGATATTGACAATGTCGGTAAAACCGCGCGTCACCATACTTTTTTTGAAATGCTTGGAAACTTTTCAATCGGTGATTATTTTCGTGAAGAAGTGATTGCGTGGGCTTATGAACTTTTGTTCGATCCGAAGTATTTTGCTATCGAAAAGGATAAATTATATATCACTTATCATCCAAGCGATGAGGCGACTAAAAAAGAATGGATGAAACAAGGAGTAGCCGAGGATCATTTGATTCCTTTGGAACATAACTTTTGGGAAATCGGCGAAGGTCCGTGTGGCCCAAATACGGAAATGTTTTACGATCGAGGAGAGGCTTACGATCCGACACATCAAGGAATTCGTTTATTAAAAGAAGATTTGGAAAATGATCGCTATATCGAAATTTGGAATATCGTATTTTCGCAATACAATGCCGAAAGCGGTGTTAAGCGGGAAAACTATAAAGAATTACCTCGAAAAAATATCGATACCGGAGCCGGCTTAGAAAGAATCGCTTGTGTTTCTCAAAATACCGAGACGAATTTTGAAACAGATCTTTTTTACCCTTATATTGAAGCGGTAAAAAAACTTACACCTTATCCATATGAAGGCGAATACAAAATGGCCTATCGGGTGATTGCTGATCATATTAGAACTTGTACCTTTGCGTTAGCAGACGGAGCTTTGTTTTCAAATGAAGGACGAGGGTATGTTTTAAGAAGGATTTTACGCCGTGCGGTTCGTTACGGCCGGAAATTAGGAATCAATCATCCGTTTTTGTATGAGTTAGTCGATGTGGTTTGCGAAGTGATGCACACATATTATCCTTATCTTGAAGATAAGAAAGAAAAAGTCAGCAAAATGATCAAATCTGAAGAAGAAAAATTTGCAGCGACCTTAAATGGCGGTGAGCAAATGCTTACCAAATTGTTATTAAATGCAAGTGGAGTTTTAAGTGGCATTGATGCCTTTAAACTTTATGATACATATGGTTTTCCGATTGAATTAACCGAAGAAATATGCGCTGAGAAAAATATCAAAATCGACATCGAAGCTTTTAAAGTTGAAATGGAAAAACAAAAGGAACGCGCTAGAAATTCGCGTGGAAATCTTCAATCGATGAATAAGCAATCTAGCGATCTGCTCAATTTTAAAGAACCATCGTTATTTACTTACGATGAACGTGATCTTAAGGCTAAAGTCATCGGCTTATTTAAAGATGGAGTAAAAGTTGATGTGATTGAAGACGAAGGCGAAGTGGCTTTTGATGTCACGAATTTTTATGCGACAAGCGGTGGCCAAGTTCACGATACCGGTGTGATTGAAAATGCCGAGTGTGAAGCCTTGGTGATTGATGTAAATAAGAGCGTAAACAAACAAAATTTACATACGGTTAACGTTAAATTCGGTTCGATTAAAATGAATGATGTTTTCACTTTGAAAATTGATCGTGAAAAACGAGAAGCAACTCGGAAAAACCATTCAGCGGTTCACCTTTTGCAAAAAGCATTGCAGAATATTTTAGGAGCACATGTCCATCAAGAAGGCTCTTTTGTCTCTTCGGAATATCTACGTTTTGACTTTACTCATTTTGAAAAAATCTCGCATCAACAATTAAATGAAATCGAAAAGAGCGTCAATGAGATGATCGCTTCAAGTTTACCTTGTGTTATCACTGAAATGAAATTAGAAGACGCTAAAAAAAGCGGTGCTATGGCATTGTTCTCGGAAAAATACGATGATGTTGTGCGCGTGGTTGATTTTGGTGGTGTCTCTAGAGAATTGTGTGGAGGAACACACGTCGATAATACAAGTTCCATAGGTCTATTTGTGATTGTGAGTGAAGAATCGGTTGCTTCTGGCATTAGAAGAATTGAAGCCCGTACTTCACTTAGTGCTTACAATTTTATTAAAGCGCGTGAAGAAATTCTTTATCGTGAATCAAAAGAATTGAATGTCGGATCCTACAACGAAATTGAAACGAAAGTCAGAGCTTTAAAAGGCGAAGTTGAAAACTTACGTCGCGAAAATACCAAATTAAATGAGATTACGATTCTTAATAAGGCTAAAGAATATAAAGAACAGTTTGTGATAGGGAATGGTATCCACTTTATTTCAATTAAAGTTACTGCTTTAAAACGCGAATCATTGATGGTGATTTTCGATTATTTAAAGAATGCTTATGATGATGCGATAGTATTTATCACGATGATTGATGAAGGAAAAGCAACATTTTTATGTGGAGTAAACAAATTGGCATTGCAAAGATTTAAAGCTGGAGACCTTGTAAAACATGTTTGTTCTTTGTGTGATGGTTCCGGTGGCGGTCGTCCTGATAGCGCTCAAGGGGGAACTAAAAATCTCGCTAAAATCGATATTGCTCTTCAATCATTAAAGGAGTTTGTTAAATGATTGGGAAAGTGATGGGATTAGATTTAGGAGAAAAAACTTTAGGCATTGCAATATCCGACCCCTTAAGAATCATCGCCAATGGAATTGAAACTTTTCGCTTTCAAGAGTTAGATTTAAATAGTGCTTTAGAGCGCGTTAAATTTTACGTTCAAAAAGAAGGAATTCAAGAAATAGCGTTAGGATTACCTTTACATATGAGCGGAGAAGAAAGCGATCATTCCAAAATGTGCATGAAATTTAAAGAGATGATTGAAAAGAGCATTCCTAACGTCAAGGTCAATATGGTCGATGAAAGATGGACGACAAAGCAAGCTAATCGCTTTTTGCTCGAAGCGGATTTATCGCGTAACAAACGCAAAAAAGTAATCGATAAAATGGCAGCAGTCATCATCTTAGAAACATTTTTACAGTATGCAAAATAAGGAGAAAAATATGGAAGAAGAAAAAATTGTGTTTGTCGATGAAAATGGCAGTGAATTTGAATTGCAAATCCTTTTTACTTATCATAGTGAAAATTTCAACAAAAACTACGTTGTCTTTTTTAGCCAAGATAACGATGAACTTTTGGCCGGTGTCATCGATGAAAATGGCAATGTATCCGATGTGGAAACTGACGAAGAGTACGATGAAATCGATAAACAAATCGATTCTTATTACGAAGAAAACGATCAATAAAATCATTATTTAGCCTCGGCTTACATAAAATAAGCCGAGGTGATTTTTATTAAAGAGAAAATTTTGGTTTTATTAAAAACTGTTTTACCAAGTTTTTTAGCTTTGGCCTTAGGTGGTCTTTCAATGTTATTTTCAAAAGTTGATTATGCGAGTTTGAATAAACCTCCTCTAGCGCCACCAGGCTATATTTTTGCCCCGGTTTGGATTTTACTTTACACTTTAAATGCCGTTAGTACATATTTGTTTTATCGCGCTGTCGAAGGAAAAAATGAATTACGCTCAAGAGGATTATCAATAAATTATATCTTCTTGTTCTTAACGGTCTTATGGCCGATAGTCTTCTTTGTGCTAGATTTTAAAGTTGCCAGTGCAGTATTGATTGTCTTTATTTATTTTGTCTTAATTAGTTCGATATTTTTCTATTATAAAGGTAATCGTTTAAGCGCGTATCTGCTCATTCCTTCGGCAATATGGATAACGATTGCGACGTATCTTAATATCGGTGTCGCTTTTCTTAACTAAAAATAAAAACTTATAGCATTCATAATCTTTTTTGTTATAATATATATTGCTGCAAAGGAGAACTAAATTATGGTAAACGATAAAGTAATTTTAACAAAAGAAGGAAAAAAGAAACTTGATGATGAGTTGCGTAATTTAATCGATGTGGTTCGTCCTGAAGTTATCGATGAATTAAAAGCCGCGCGAGCTCAAGGCGACTTATCGGAAAACGCCGACTATGATGCCGCACGTGCAAGACAAGCAGAAGTTGAAGGACGGATTAAACAAATCGAAGATATGTTGGCAAATGCCAAAATTATCGAAGATAGTGGAAAAGCTAATGTTATCAAAGTAGGATCTAAAGTTAGAATTAAAGATTTATCTGATGGAAGTGAATATGAATACTTGATTGTCGGATCTGTCGAAGCTGATCCTTTAGAAGGTAAAATTTCTAATGAATGTATGTTAGCGGAAGCGATTCTCGGTCATAAGAAAGGGGAAATTGTGACAGTTAAAGTTAAAGTCCCTTATCAAGTTGAAATACTTAGTTTCGTGAATGAATAAAAAATAAAAACATCGCTTGGCGATGTTTTATTTTATCATAATTTTTCCTTATTGATTTTTAGGAGGAAAATTTATGATAAAAATTTTAGTGGTTGTCGTTGTCGCAATCGTCGGGATTTTGGTGATGACAAAAATAGATCCCAATGTGCAACAACAAGATCAGCTTGCCGAGGTTAGCGAATATCGAGATGGAAATTATTTAACTATTGTTATCGAAGGTCAAGTAGTAAATCCTGGTGCTTATTCGATGGAAGAAACTAAAACAGTCGGTGATTTGATCGTTGCTAGCGGAGGATTATTAGAAAGCGCTGACGAAAATGCTTTTAATCGTGAAACGCCATTATTAGGTCGTGAAAGAATCTATATTCCGAGTAAAATGAACTACGCACCGGATTGTGAGATTCTCGATACACCTAAAAAAATAAATGTTAATACAGCTACCGCTGAACAATTAGCGACGATAAATGGTATTTCAGAGGCTGTTTCAAAAGCGATAGTGGCTTATCGCGAAGCGAATGGACCGTTTATGGCACTTGAAGACTTACAAAATGTCAGTGGCATCGGCACTAAAACATACGAAAAAATTCGTGATTATCTAACGTTAAAATAATGCTAGTAGTTTTAAGCGGATTAATCGGCGCTTTATTATCTTTTAAATATTATTGGTTTCTAATACTACTTTTCAGTATCACTATTGCCTTAAAAAAGAAAAACAAAAAAAGATGCTTTCAATTTTTGCTTGGAATTGTTATAGCATCTTTTATTATTATGATTGAATTGTTAGTAGATATTATACCACATTTTTCTGATGTTGCCTTAGTAATTGAAGCTAAGGAAAACTATTTAATCGTCTTATATGATCTAAAAAAATACTATATTTCCATGAATCAAAATTCTTTTCAGCTATTTGACATCATCAAAGTTCAAGGGACGATAAAGGAGTTAAAATTTGAAACCTTAGAAGGCACATTTGATTTTAAAAACTATTTAAATTGTAATGGTGTTTTTAGTGAATTTTCAGTATCTAAAATCGAAACTCTTTTTATGTTTCCGCTTCGTTTTCAAACTATAAAAAATTTTTTGCTTTCACTATATGATGAAAAAGGGCAAGTAGTTATCGCACAATTGTTTTTGATTAATGGTTCCACTGATAAAACTTATTATTCTATTATTAATTCTTTAAATATCGCTTATTTTTTTACATTTGGTAGTTTTCATCTTCACTTTTTAAATTTTATTTTTTATCGATTGTTGCGAATAAAATTCAATGAAAAGCGTACTTCTATTTTAACGACTTTAACATTGTTTCCAATGCTATTTTTTTGCTGGCGGCTTTCAACCATTCGTTATTTTATGTTGATTTTAATTAAAGAAATTAACGAAAAATATTTTAAAAATAAATTGCAAAGACATGAGTGTCTGGCGCTTTTTTTTATAATTTTGTTGAGCTTAAACCACCATTATTTATTTTCAAGTGGCTTTTGGATTATGGTTACTGCTCTTTTTGGAATCAACGAAATTTCATACGTTATTAAAATTTATGAAATAAAGCATCCAAGAATAATGTTTTCACTTTTATTGAATCTTTTATTGTTGCCGTCTTACATTTATTTTAATCAATCAATTACACTTTTAGGGTGGTTGATTTCTCCTTTAATAATGATCTATGTAAAAGTTCTAATGGTTTGTATGCCGATAATTCCTTTGTTCAATCTATTATCGGCATGTTTAATTGAATTTTTAAATAATTTTTCACAATTAAATACAGTTTTATATTTTGCTAATCATCAAGTATGGATGATTCTTTTAGGAAGCGGAATTTTGTTGCTTTTGTTGATGTTAGAAGTAAAAAATACTTTGTTAGTAAGAAAAATAAGTTGGTCATTAGTGATATTAATCCTCATTTCACAAATTCCGTTTCGTCATTTATTTATGCAAGAAGTGGTATTTATAAATGTTGGACAAGGCGATGCAATTTTAGTATCGAATAAAGGTACAAATGTCTTGATTGATACAGGCGGAAAATATAACTTTGAGATGGCTGATGAAGTGTTAATTCCATTTCTTCGCAAAAGGCAAATTTATTATTTAGATGCCTTGATTATCTCTCATGATGATTTTGACCATAGTGGTGCCAAACAAGATCTTATTCAAAATTTTAAAGTAAAGAAAGTTATTGAAGGTTCAGGGTATGATGAGCTAATAATTGGAAATATGACTTTTAAAAATTTAAATCATTATTGTACCGCTTCTAGCAGTAAAAATGATTGCTCCTCAGTTCTTTATTTTACAATGAAAGAGGATAGTTTTCTTCTTACAGGAGATATCACTGAACAGATTGAAAGAAAAATCATCGATGATAATCCAAATATGATGGTAGATTATTTGAAACTAGCTCACCATGGCTCAAATAGTTCTTCTTCAGAATATTTTCTTAAAAATCTTCAAATAAAAGAAGCTATCATTTCGGTGGGAATTAATAATTATTATCATCATCCCTCAAAAGAAGTTTTAAGAAGATTAAAAAAGTATCAAATTAACATTCGAAGAACAGACATCGAAGGAACCATTATATACAATTATGGTTTTTTTAAATGAAAAAATGCGGTATAATCAAAAAGGTGAGTATATGATTTACGTTATCTATGGCGAACAATATCCGTTACTGAAAAAAAGAATGAAAAAACTTGTGAAATCATTGCTCGACGATTCAATCGACGAGATGAATTTTGCTCGTTATTCTTTAAGAACCGATCTAATCCAAGATATCGTCAAGGAACTGGATTATCTCGCTTTAGGATACGATAAAAAAGTAGTGGTGATCGAAGATTTCTATCCGTTAAGTAATGGTAAAGAAAATGATAAACTGCAAGATTATTCCTCATTTCTTAAATATTTACAGTGTCCAAGCGAATTCAATGATCTGATTTTGATGCTTGAAACCAAGATGTTAAATAAAAAATCTGAAATTTATAAAGTACTTGAAAAATCGGCAAGATTTTTATATGAAGAGACTTTATCAAGAGACAATTTACTTACTAACGGGAAAGTCTTTTTTGAAAAAAAAGGTGCTAACATCAGCGATGAAGCACTAGAAGAATTGGTTTTGAGAACTGATGGAAATTTTCAATTGTTTATGAATGAAAGTGAAAAATTAACGCTTTTCAGTAAAGATATAAGTCTCCAAGATGTCAAAAATATGGTTTCGATTCCGCTTGAAATGAACGCCTTTAATATTGCCGATTATTTAATTAAAGGTCAAAAGGCTAAAGCCTTAAAAACTTACTACGATTTGAGAATGATAAAAGAAGAACCGGTGAGACTTATCGCATTGCTTGCCACACAAATTAGATTTTATTTTCAAGTGTCATATTTATTAGGACTTGGTCATTCGCAAAATGAAGTCGCGGGAGAACTTGGTGTTCATCCTTATCGTGTGAAACTATGCGCTCAAAACTTACTCCGCTTCAAAAGAGCGAAGATTGATGATACATTAGAAAAACTCTATCAATTGGATTGTGATATTAAGGAAATGAAAATTGATCCGTACTTAGCTTTTGAGTTATTTATTATAAACTTTTAATAAAATAAAAAAACTCCGTTAAGGAGTTAATTTAAACCATTGACAAGCAATTGCAAACGTGATTTTTGTCTTGCTGCAGTCTTTTTATGTTGAAAGCCTTTGGTAACCGATGCATCAATTTTGGAAACTGCAAGAGGAAGTAATCTTTTAGCTTCTTCGACATTGTTAGCTTTACAAGCAGCTTCAACTTTCTTAATCGCAGTTCTCATTGCTGATTTATAACTGATGTTTCTGCTTCTAGCTTTTTCATTAGTTTTAATTCTTTTCATTTGTGATTTAATGTTTGCCATAATGTTCACCTCATTTCGTCAATACGTCGTGATTTTATCACATTCATTTTTTTCTTTCAATAGTTTATAAGATTTTAGCAAATGCTAAATTATGAGGTGAATATTATGGAAGATATTGAAAAGCAATATGGAAGTTTTGATTTTGCCGACGAAATCACTAAATCGGTGCACAATAGTGATTGCTTGGATATCAAACAGTATCGAAAAGGGAATATTAAAATTTTTAAAACGACCATTAAAAGCGAAAAAAATCCGTATGGTAAGGAAAAGGGAAATTACCTTTCTTTAGAATTAAACGATATTGAGCAACATCGTGACTATGAAGAATGTAGACAAATTTTATCGTCGCATTTACGTTCCCTTATCAACTGCAATATCAAAAAGAAAAAGCCTTTTATTTTAGTAGTGGGATTAGGAAATGATGATTATGCTCCAGATGCGTTAGGACCTCGGGTCGTAAAAAAAATGAACGCGACTTCCCATCTTATTGCCTTTAAAGATATTTCCGTTAAAACCAAAGTGGCTTGTCTTATCCCGGGAGTAATGGCGCTTACTGGATTAGAAAGTGCTTCGATTATTCAAAGTGTCATCAAAGAATTCAAAATCGATTTAGTGATTGCTATTGATGCTTTAGCTTCAAGACATCTTTCGCGTCTTAACAAAGTGATTCAACTAACTGATACTGGGATTGCTCCAGGTGGTGGTGTAAACAACTATCGCCGAGCGTTAAATACTAAAGAGTTGGGAATTCCGGTAATTGCAATCGGAGTAGCGACCGTGGTGTCTTCAAGTGCGATACTTTATCAAGCGTTGCAACATTTAAAAGAGCAAATGAATTTAATATACGATCAAAAATTGCTTGATGAATTGTTTAATTCATTCGGAGCGGATTTAGTGTTGACCACGAAAGAAATCGATCAAAGAATCGAACTTTTGACTTCTTTGATTGCGGATAGTTTAAATTTAACTTTAAATCCTTCGTTATATCGATAAAAAATGACAATTTATGCATTTATTATCTACTATGATTAAAGCGTAGGAGGAGTTGTAGTATGAAAGATTTTTGGAAACATGGTTTGATTTTTCTATTTGCGCTCGTCCTCATCGGATCAATTTTAGGCAGCAGCACTGAAACAGAAAGAAAAAATCAGAATATGTCTAATGCGATTGTTGAGGTTGAAGAACACATCTCTAATGGTTTAGTAATCGAAGATGGAGTGATGAAAGAAGAAACGGTGGTAAATGATGATGGAAATTTTTTCGCCAATACAGGGAATACTTTAGGCAATTTTATCATCAATATTATTAGTTCGATTTTAGAGACCGGAGCAAGCATTATTACAAAATTGATGGGATAAAAAGTTATTTCACAAACTTGAACATTATGATAATATATTAAGCATAGCGAGGTGATGAATGTGGACTACAAAAAGATGCGCATTCTCTTTATGGGAACACCAGCGATTGCATCATATATCTTAGAAGGGTTAATTAAGGAAGGATATAATGTGATCGGCGTGATTGCTCAAAAAGACAAACCGGTTGGACGCAAAAAAGTTATTGAAATGGTGCCAACCAAAAAAGTCGCTTTCAATTATGGAATTCCAGTCTTTCAAGTTGAAAAAATTCGGCTTGATTATGAATTTGTCAAAGAGTTAAAGCCTGATTTAATTGTCACTTGTGCTTATGGTCAAATTGTACCTCAAGGCTTATTGGATATTCCGCGATACGGAGCAATTAATGTCCATGGTTCTTTACTTCCGGAACTACGCGGGGCTTCTCCGATTCAATCTGCGATAATCGAAGGAAAAAAGATTACAGGGATTACCATTATGGAAATGATTGATCGAATGGATGCCGGACAGATGTTTTTGAAAAAAGAGGTATTAATCGAGGATTCGGATAATTACACTTCTCTTTACAATAAAATGATGAAAGTCGGCTTAGAGGCTCTTTTAGAATTTTTGCCCAATTATCAAAACGGCAAGGTTTCCGGTCAAGAACAAGATGAAAGTCAAGCCACTTACTGCAGTAAAATCACAAAAGAAGATGAACATTTGAGTTTACATTGTAATCCCGTTAGTTTTGTAAATTGGGTTCGTGGATTGAGTGATGCTCCAGGCGGTTATTTATTACTCGATGATCAAGTGTTTAAAATTTTTCAAGCCGAAAGTTATTCGACAAGTTGTAATCATCAAGTCGGGGAAATCATTAGTGCCGATAAAAACGGATTATTGCTGCAGTTAGAACAAGGAGTAGTTAAACTTTTAATTGTTCAATTGCAAGGTAAAGCCAAAATGTCATATCGTGATTTTGTTAATGGGAGGAAAAACTTATGTGGTACAATTCTAAGATGACTAAATTACAACGCTTAAATCTTATTAGCCTTTTTGCGGCGATGACTTTTGTGATTACATTGGTCGTTAGCATACCTTTACCATTAATCGGATATTTTAATTTGTCGGATGCCACGATTTTTCTTGGCGCAATTTTTATCGATCCGTTAGGTGGGGCGATCGCCGGAGCAATCGGCGCGAGTCTTGCCGATATTACGTTAGGGTATGGAGCTTATGCTCCGTTTACTTTCTTTATTAAATTTATTGAAGCTTTAGTTACCGGACTACTCTTTAATAAAATTCACCATCGAATACATTACATTGCCTTATTTATCGGCGGTTTTATAATGGCTAGCCTTTATTTGATTCCAGATAGCATTTTTTACGATGGCAACGGCAATATTTTTGTAAATTATTTCTTTAATGTCGTTCAAGGCACAATCAATGCGTTAATCGCTTGGGTCACAGCTTTGGCGTTAAATCGAGCATTAAAGCATCTTGGGCGCAAAACGCCTAATTTGTAGGCTTATCACTATTTTTTAATTATTTGGGCTTTTACCGCCTAAAAAAATAAGTTGCGACATATCTTATAGTGTAAGTAGAAATACTTTACCTCTAAGAACACCTCATAACTTAAAAGGAACGTCACCGTAAGCGTTCCTTTTTCATTCGTTTTCAATAAGAGCAAAATATTCATCTTCAAGATCTTTTAACAATTTCCGATTTTGTTCTAATTCTTCGTCCAGTTGTTTCATCTTTAAATGATCCATATAGTTTTCTTCTTTAAATTGTTCGTCTTGAATTTTTTTGATTTTATTTTCAATCTTTTCAATCTCTTGCTCGATCTTGCTTAAAGAGCGGTGCGGTTTTTTCTTTTTGAATTCGCTTTTTATAGGTGCTTCTTCAGTAGGTTTTTCCTCGAAAAGCTCTTTCTCCATCTGCTTAAAATTCTCATAGTTTCCTTCATAGTAATAGCTTTGATGATTGTGAAAAAAGAGAATCTTATTGGCGATTTCATCGATAAAATATCGATCGTGAGAAATAAACACAATCGTTCCCAAATAATCTTTCAAAGCACAAATCAATGCTTGCTTAGAGGTCATATCAAGATGATTCGTTGGTTCATCTAAAAGTAATATATCATAGGAACGGAGCATGATTTTAGCGAGAACAACTCGCATTTTTTCACCTCCAGATAACACGTCGATCGTCTTAGAAAAATCTTCTTGTCCAAAGTTAAAATGACCGAGATGATTGCATATGTCTTTTTCGCCTAATTGGGGAAATTCACGATGTATTTCTTCGACTAAAGTGTGGGTACCTTGAAGTTCGAATTGGTGCTGTTCAATATATCCAATCGATAAATTTCGTAGCATCTCTAATTTGCCACTTAGAGGTTGTAACTGCGACATAATTGTTTTAAAGAAAGTAGTTTTTCCACTTCCGTTATTGCCAATGACCGCGAGATGATCGCGTCCATAAAGCGTAAAATCGATATTTTGTATCAAGACTTTTTGATTGTATCCTAAGCTTAAATTTGAAAATTTGATTAATTGCTTGCCTTCAATGATGTCGCCTTTAAAATTGAGTTTGATGGTGCTGTTGTTTGAATAAGGCTTGTCGATGATTTTTAAATGCTTCAATTTATTTTGCCGATCGCGGGCTCTAGAGACAAAGCGTGGTTTAGGCATATAGTATTCGATAAACCGCTTGATTTTTGCAATTTCCTTTTGTTGAAGATTATAAGCTTTCAAAGCTTGTTCGTAACGAAGTTTTTTCTCTTCGACGTAATAATCGTAATTGCCTTTATAAATCTCGATTTTTTTATTTTCGATTTCGATTATTTTTGTGGATAAGGAATTGATGAAATAACGATCGTGTGAGACGAATATTAAAGCTCCTTCATAAGATTTAAGATAATTTTCTAACCATTCAATGGTGATTACATCAAGATGATTAGTTGGTTCATCAAGTATTAAAAGATTCGGTTTTAAAAGCAAAAGCTTGACGAAAGCCATCTTTGTTTTTTCTCCCCCGGAAAAGGAATTAATCGGGCGATCGAATTGCTCTTTGGTAAATCCGAATTTATTGAGCATCATACTTACTAAATAAGGATAGTCATATCCGTGCATATTGGAAAATTGAATTTGTTTTTTTCCATAACTATCGATCAAGCTTTGATTAGTAGGATCTTCGCCTAGCTGTCTTTCAAGATCTTCTAATTCTTTACCTAATTTAATGACATTTTCAAAGACTAAAAGCGCTTCTTCATATAAAGTGTTTTTTTCGGATTGAATGACTTGTTGCGAAAGGTATCCGATGGTGATTCCTTTTGGAAGCATTACATCACCAAAACTAGGATTTTCTAGACCCAAGATGATCTTTAAAAGAGTGGTTTTGCCACATCCGTTTTGTCCAAGAATCGCTAGCCTTTCTCGATCGGTAACTGAAAAAGTCACATTTTCAAACAATAGATCGGAACCAAATTCTTTCTTCAAATTAACAACATTTAATATTGTCATAAGCATCCTACTTTCTTTTTTATTATAGACATATTACTAACTGCAAAAAAGTGAAATTTTTGCATATATTGTAATTGCAAAACAAAATTGAATTTGTTATTATTACAAATGCGTTAAGTTA
>CANQWG010000021.1 GCA_947627505.1 uncultured Bacilli bacterium
CATATTTCTTCGTTGTGCTTATAAAAAAATGCTCGTTTTTAATGTTTTTTTTGTTTAAAAAAACGCTTTTTTGTATTCTTATTTCATTTTCATGCGTAATTACTAGTTCTAAAAAAGCGAACTTACTATTAAGCAAGATCGCCTCAATTTTACTTTTGTCTAAGTCCAATTTTAATTTATTTATTACATATTAATTTAATAATTTTCTTAATTTGATAATTTGAATAATTACCTACATACACATATTTGGGATTACCATATTTTAAATGAAACTTTAAATATTTTTTAAATATATGTTTATATCCTATATATTTACTTTGTTCTTCTTTTGTAAGTGTTATTTTTTCTACTTTTTCAACATCATCTATATTAATTTCACTATTATACAAAATTAAACTTCCTTTTTTTACATAAAATTTATTAGTAGCAAATAACGGAAAATCAAATACTTTTACCATATTATCTCTAATAACAATATGAGATGGAAAAGTGAACAATATTAATAAAGCAATAATTATTAATACAACACATACATAAGCTATAACCACAAATATAATTTCACTATTATATTTCGAAAACAAAATAACAGCAATTAAACTTAGTAATAATATTAAAGATATACATACTAGTCTTTCAAATATAGAATATATTTTTTTCATATTTCCTCCATCTAATTTTATGATATCCATTCTAGGAACCATTCAATTCCATCTTCTATATGTCCAGCAATTGATTTACCATTAATTTCTGTATAAAAGATACCATTAATAACAATACCTACAACTACACCGGCTGCTGTTCCAATTATAAATCCAGGCACTCCACCAATAGCAGTTCCTACAGCGGCTCCAACTTTTGCAGATGCCCATACATTAAATACTCCTACTCCAGCAGTAACCATTCCACTAGCAGTAGTTTTTTGCCATGAATCACCAGCATTAATATGTCCCATAACATCTGTATATGTATCATATGCTACCAATCCATAACTAATAACAGATGCAATTTTGGTCATAGGAGACTTCAAATTACTTAACATCTCATATTTTGAGATTCCATATGCTGAATACCAAAATTCATAGAATTCAGGATTTTTTAAAGTCCAACCAAGAACACTTAATGCTCCTGACATACCTGCAGTAAAATCAATACCTAATGACAACCAGTTTTGAGATGGAAATTTTATAGACAAGTTATTTGAACCTGCAAATGAACTCCCTCCTCCGCCGATCAAACCACCCAATGCTAATGTGCTAACTTTACTTCCACCTACACGACCACCAATATTAGAACTACTATAAGCAATTCCAATAGGATTGTTATTTGCATATGCATATAGATTTAATCCATTGATAGAATGTGGATTTAATTCACTTACATCGGATACTTGTAGAAAACGTCCGAGTTCTGGTGAATAATACCTAGAGTTGCAATAATATAGTCCTGTTTCCACATCAAAATAGTATCCACGATATCTAAATGGATTTATGGTGGCAATATCATCAATGTCTTCATAAGTTGCTGTATAACAATTCCCATAAGCATCATATTCGTATGTACATATTATATCACCTTCTTTTTGAATTGCTCTGATATTTTGTTGTATATCTTTTATGTAATGATATGTTTTTCCTTTATATGTAAAACCTGCAATACCATTTGCATCATAGAAATAACGTATTTTAATTCCATTTGACCAATCTTCACCTAAAATTTTTTCACCACTTAGATAATAGAATTTAGTTATTCCATTAACGATCTTTTTATATCTTATTCCTTGATAATTATAGAAATACTGATTTTTATCGTATTCTTTAAGTAAACTATGTCTTTCCCATATCAATACATGCTCTAATGTATCTTGCGTATCTAGTTGATTTATAAATATTTTTTCTAAATTACCATTTGATGTATAGGTATACTTATAGGTAGTATTACCGGATTGTAGTTCTATTAGCCTACCTTTACTATCGTAATTGAAAATTTTCTTTGTAGAATTATTTTTATTAATTTCATATAATCTTCCTTTAGAATCATAAGTATATTTATTATTAATACCTAATTTTGAATTAACTTCTGATAATAATTGATTAAATGAATCATAAGTATATTCTATTTTATTATCGTTATTGATATTTTCCTTGATAGTTTTTATATTACCTATAGAATCGTATGTATATTGAAAAATAAAATTATTCTCATTAAAATGAAATTCAACTTTATTGATTCTTCCACAATCATTATAGGAATATTCATAAAATTTAGTTTCATCAGAATATTGTTGTTTTTTTAATCTACCTAATCCATCCCATTCATACGAAAAATTAAATTCTTCAGATTCATTATCGACTAGGTAATCTTTAGTCTTTGCAAGACGTGGGTTAAGATATATTTTGTTTTCTATTTCTTCATTATCATCATAAATAAATTCACTGATTCGCTCAGTTTTGTTTTCTCCATCACATAATATATATTTTGTTTTATTTTGTCCGATTTGAACGATTGATAAACCTTGATTACTAGTACTACTTTCTTCATTAATTGTACTATACGTATATAATCCAGTATTTGAATCATACTTAATAACATTTTTTTGTTTTGTATACGGGTCATCAATATATTCTACTTGAGCCAACATCCGGCTTTCTTCGTTTGATTCATAATCAAATTTAATATGTTCTTCATTTTCGCGAATCGATGTAAGTCTATTATATTGATCATACAAATACTCTCTAGTGAATGATGAATCATCCGATGGATATTTTTCGATAATGGCCTCGAAATGATTATCATAGTTTATATTTTCTTTTTGCAATAATTCAGTAACATTATTATCTTCATCAATCAAGTTATATGAGGTAATGTCTCCAAAAATATCATACTCAAACTGATAATGATTTTTAAAATCATTAGAAATATCATTTAAATATCCTTCATCAGTATATTTAAAATACGTATCAATCTTTTTCAAATCGCTTTTTACAGATATTTTAGTTAATTTGTCACCAAAAATATCATCATATATGTAGCATTTTTCATATAAAGTCGTATCACCATTAAATACAGTCTCAGAATCCAATTGAAAAAATGGTAAATTAAAAGTTTGTTTACTTAAAACGCCATTGTCATTTATTTGATATTGAACTTTACTTAATTTCGAATCATTAGGTTGAAATTCATCAAATGTAATAGTTCTAATTAGTTTATTTGAATCATTTTCATTGTAAATAACTATTTCAATAAGATTTCCATAGTCATCATATTTATTTTCAGTGATTACTCCATATGCGTCTTTTTGAGCTTTTAATAAACCATTGTAAAAATACCAGCTATAATTTCTAGATTTGCTATTTTCATCAATACAAATATAATATTTTTCTATCACATCAACCGAAGTTCTTTGCTCGATATAATCATTGCGAAATGTAAAATCAGTTTCGGTTACTAACCATTGACTTTGAGCTTTACGATTTTTACATACTAAATAGAAATTTGGTTTACCGTCATCTGAAAATTTAAACTTACATTCATTAAATTTAGGTGTTGTAAACGATATAGCGTTTACCTCGATTACTTTTGTTCCATCGCAAGCAACCATATCAAATTTATCATTTTCATTTGCGCATTTATGCATATTAAGATATGTTAACACGACATCTTGCAAAGTCATAAAAAAGTTTGAATTAATAGCCTTCTTTTCACACTTATTACCAATATAACAATAAATATAATCGGCATCTTCAAAATTTTTTCCATCTATAACTAAATGATTTTGAGATCCAACCGCTATTTGAATATCTGCAATTTCAAAAGAGGAATCCAATGGAATACCTTCTAAGCTAATTCGCATTTCATTTATGTTTTCCTTTAATTTAGGGACTTCATTTTGAATTCCAGATTCACTATAGTCCACAGAATTATCATAATTAGCTTCGAATAATTGGAAATCAATCGGGATAGTCACATGTTGCCACACATCATAAGCTGTATGATCAATCCTACTTTTAAAATTTAAGGTTACTTCTTGAAGAGCTGGAACAGTAATAATCTTTAATCTTGCCAAAACATCATTATATACTACTGATTTCAATTTAATCCAAAATGATAACGTATAATTTTCAACATAAGAATAATTAGTTGCACCAGCAAATATATTTAGAAAATTGTACAATTTTTCTTTAGTTAATAAGTAAGTTTCACCATATACAATTTCACTATGTTTTCCATTGATTGAGGTAGTTTGATTACCATTGCTTAATGACCAACCATTTTCCTTTGTTAAAGTACGTAAATTATGACCATCTTTTTCAAAAATTGCTGAAGTAAATCCACGTTTATTAAATTGATAAAGATATGTGATTCCCTTTTCAGTCGTCACTAAAGTATTAGAGGTCGATTCATAATCAAACTTTGTTTCATTTTTAATTTCTTTTAAATCAATTTTTGAAGAATTTGAAAATGTTTTTTTACCTATGCCGATTTTAACATTAGTTACATATTTATCATCGAAATTTTTATATGAGAATAATATTGCCGAATTATCTTCTCCATCCATTATATGAATTAAATCATTTGAATCATAGCTAAAAAAAGCTACCGTCTTAGTAGATGTATTAACTTGCTGAGTGATTCTAATAAGATTATTATCTGAATCATAAAAATAATGTAATGTCTTTATTATAATTGAATTTTCTTCACAACTAATTTCACTTAGTAAATCCTCTTTATTATACTTAAAATAAAGCACTCGATTTGAGTTACGTTTATCATATACAGAATCTATTTTACCATCCTTGTATTCAATATGTTTAACAATAGTTGTATTGTATGGAGAAACAATAGAATATAATTGACCATCTTTGTTAAAGCATAATGTAGAGCCTGTTGGATCGCTGATCTCTAATTCGCTTTCTGATATTTTCTTTAAGATTAAATTATTTTTTGCATCATCGTAATAATATGCTACACCATCTTTTTCTTTATATATAACGAAACGATGTTTATAACCTTCAGCATCTATATAAACATAATCTCCTTTTTCATAACCAAGAAGTCTTTCTTCATCGTTATCATCATATGGATAACAATATTGCTGTAGATTAAGTTTCCAACCATTTCCCATCACATTATCAAATTTAGTTGACCAAGAACTATTGTAAATATGAGATATCCCGATTTCAAAATTACCCGCGCCTATATTAATATCCGGATGAATTAAAGATAGGCGTCCTGTATAAACATTTACTTTTGCCTCTCCTACCCCACATTGATAACTTAATTCAGTTTGTCCAATGCGGCTTTTTTCATTAGAAAAACGATAATAGATGTTTTTCACTATTTCTTGACCATTATAAAATACTCTTTCAACTTCATTACCATTATAAAAAACTCTCTCAATATCTTGAAAATCCTTGTCCATTATTTATTTTCTCCATTAATCTTCATCTGTTAAATACAAATTACCATTTTGTAATTTAGCCCGTAAACTATGTTTTTCCCACTCGTTCCAATTATCTAAATCGTTATTATTTCTTCGCGTATAAATCCTGTCTTGTATATTTAAAATTTGATAAACTTTACTACTTGTTTGATCGACATAAGTAGTTAAAACTCCTTTTTCTCTAGCAGCGTATCTTAATCCGACGTCAGCGCCAGTAACGATTTCTGTAATACAATCATTTTTCAAATTGATATAAAAACTAGGAGCTGAAATTTGTAAAGTATATTTAATACTTAATGTCGGTGGATAAAAAGTGTATGAACCAGCATATAAACCTGTCGATCTAAATAATAATGCTCCAATTTGTTTTTTTTCGCTTATCCATTTATTTAAAGCTCCCGGCATAATAAGTGAGGCTTTTCCTGATGTTGGTCCTGTGAAACTTGTAAAATTGCTTTCCTTAGATGTATTAATCGTAAAAGAAGAACTATTTACTTCATCATTATTAATATTGTAGTACTTTGCCTGTATCGACGCACTATTTGGCATAGTATTCGCATTTTCAAAAATCAGTTCAGCATAAGATATTTTTGTCGATAAGAGACTACTTACATCAATAGCAATTAAATATGCATTCGATGACGATGAATTATCTATATATCCCTTGGTACCCGCTACTGAAGCAACATTATTTTTTATCTGAAAATGTTTTGTGATATTATTATCATCAATTGTTATCACAACTTGCGGATCAATAACGACGGGAAAAGCCCGTTCATTAGAATTTATCCAATCAGCATCTGCTTTTAAGGTGAAAATAAGATTACCATCTTCACTTATTTCGATTTCATATCCTAAATCGGTAGAAGAATTATTATTTTGATCAAACATGATCGGTGAGGGAATTATATATTGAACCTCTTGATGTGCATCTACTAATTCAATACATGAATCATCTTTTTTTAAACTGACAGTTAATGTCCCTACATTTACTAAAAAAGAAAATTCATAGCTTTCTTGCCGTTCTTTAATAATAATGTTTTCTTTAATTCTATTGTATTGAACGCTATATTCTAAATCGATTTTTGGTTCAATTTCTTCATAGGTTAAGTTACTTATCTGTTTTGTAAAACGTTTAGTTTTCCCTTTTACTTTTCTTAAAACTTTATTTCCAACCTTCTCTTTTTTACCAAGATAAAAAAGTTGAAAACGATGTCCTTTTTTTTCGATATTAAACAATGGAGCATCATCGCTAATTTCTTTATTAAATGATAATTTCATCTTATTTTTTTTAATTGAGAACTTACCATTAGATTCTTCAAGGGTATTATCAATCTCTTCATAAGATTTAGTTTTAGTATCGTAATAATGAATTGGGAATGGACTTACTTCCATAGTGTAAGTTCCATCATCGTTAATAAAATGCTTAGCAAATAACGTACGCTTCGAAATATCTTCTTGACGTGAATTTTCAATATCCAACTTCGCTGTTTCAATATTAATGTTTTTATTTGTTTTGTCTTTAAGTGTAAATGATTTCATTTTTATTTTCCTTTCTTAATATTAAAAATCGGATTTAAACTCCGATTTATAGTATAAGAATTAGAACGTTTCACACCATGGCTTGAACAGGTTGCCAAATATCAAAATTAAAACTATCTTGAATATAGTAATAATTAGAGCTAATGGACAAACAATCAATGTTCTTTATACTAAATGAACCTTCCGATCTTTATAAAACTTTCTAAGTTTTTCGAATCAAAGACAGCGTCTTTTTTTCTATGAATCCCAAGCATAATCGAATTACTTGGTTCTCCCATTATGACTTTACCAGCATAATTAACTACTAATTTAGCTCTTATAATTTGGTACGTGGCTCGTCCTCTAGATATAATTGCTAAATCCTCAATCAAATCACCATCTTTAGCGGATGTGCCACTTTTTTTCTTTTTTAAAATATTGCTAAATATATCAACTATAGGAAACTTTATAACTAATAAATTATTTTGTATATCTGTTAATGTAACCTCAAATTCAGTTGGTACAATTCCATTCGTTGTTGTATAAGATGGCACATCATTACCTTTCCAACCCCAGCCATTGCCACCACCATAATTATACTCTCCGTTAGTAAATAACTTGGTCGGTCTTTTATTTGACATATCGCATGAATGAACCCAACTTCTTTTTATTCTTGAATTAGATAATTTTCTAACTTCACGTTCCAACCATACTTGCACACGAATACTTTTATCAGATAACAATTGTTTAAATAATGGATCAATGCTTTCAGATATTACTCTAAAAATTTTATTGCTATCCCTTATATATTGGAGTTGTATTTTAGGTACAATAATTGATGACATTAATAATTTCACGTTAGTTCCTCTCCTTTCTGGTTAATATTATCTTCGTTTGTTTTTCAAGCGCTTCTTTTTGTAAAGCTTCTAACTTACTTTCCGCTTCAGTTAATTTATCGAACACCTTTTTCTTTTTTTGACTTTGTCTAAAGGATGTATATAATCCTTTAGCAACTGTTAAGGTAACTGCACCTCCAGAAAGAAGTCCGATAAATAACGCTTCATTGAATATGAGATCATGCTTAAGAAGAAATTCTTTTATAAGATATACTATGGTATAAATTAGAAGCGCTACAAATCGACCGATTTTAATTAGTAACTGGTCTTTTTTATCTGCGTCTGTTTCTTCGGTGATTATTTTTTTCTTTTTAAGAATTAGCTTTATAATTTCCACCGTAATGATAGTAAGTATAGATGATAACACTATCACAAAGCTTAACGATAAATAGAATTTAAAGTCTTGCAATTCCTCAAGATTCATTTTTCGACTCCTTTCGACACTTTTATGATAAGCAATATTAAATACTATTTACCAGCCATAAAATCGGGCTGGTAACATAAGCAAAAATATGATAAATTTGAAATTTATTATATTTTTATAAAATCATCATCTGTAATTGTTTCTACGGCATTTATAATGCTATTAATTTTCTTTATGTGTTGCTTTAAAGTATTATTCGATATATTTAATCGCTCCGAAATTTTTTCCATTGTAATTATTTGTTTACTTACATAAACATAATAAAACTCGGAATAATAAATCGTTCCCGTTGCATAATCTACTACCTTTAATACATAAGAAATTTTAAAAATATTTTGATTAGAAAATTTTTCTAAATTTGCTATATTCCCTCTTTTTATCATATTTAATTTCCCTAATGACAATACACACCAATAATTTATTATCAATAGAATTGCCGGCGCAACAAATAAATTGTAAAAATTTTATTTATAGAACAAAATCGATTTAACAAGCGATAAGAACTTGGATTAGCATTCAAGTTTTAGATTACAATTAAAATAGCTTCTTTTTATGGTAAAGAAGCATTTTATAATGAGTAAGAAAACTTAATAATTGTTATTATGCTAAAAAGTTTGAAAACGATGTATCTATTAAAGATATATTTACTATTTTTTGAAAAGAATTTAAGTAAAAATATTCTAAAAAACAATACCACATTATTTAATTGAATCCCATTCCCTTTTCACTTTCGAATACCATTTTCTGAGCAAATTAAAAATACTTCCTAAGAAGTATTTCATAATTTTTTTGAATTTAATTTATAAATCAAATTTAGTTCTAAATATCTTAAAGGTTCGTTGGATGCGACATAAAAAGCGTTATATTCTTTTACTAACGGATGTTCATCTAAATTTTTTTTAGCTTCGTAAAGGCTTTTTTGGGCTTTTTTTACTTCTTCGCTATCCTCTTTAAAATGCTTTAAGGCAAAATTATAATTTTCTTGGGCATTTTGAAAAATTAATGAAAGCTTTATCACTTCCGGATCATTTTCCATTTTAGTGGAAAGTTCCTCAAGTTTTTTTCTTTCATCCATGTTTTTTATTTCGTGCGCTATCGCTTCGATTTTATTCTCTAAATCATCTTGTTGCATATTTAAAGTATATCATAATCCTCGATTTTATTACATTAATTCTTTTGCCAAATTAACCATCATCGAAATATCTTCGATGCGATCGACAACGCGTTTTCTACGAACTAATTTGTATTCTTCAAAAAAAGCTTTTAACTGAGTTGGATCGCGGCTTAAGATCCGATACCACTTGGGGTTTTCCCTCATGAATACATAATAATCAACATCTTTATCTAATGCCATTATAATCTCACTTCTCATTAATCATCATCCCTCGAATACGGCCGCGTCATTTTTCTTTTAGACATCACGCTTGGTTCATCAGAAGCGGTGACTTCCGCTAGTACATTGAGAATTTTTTTCATACCATTCAACCCTTCGCTGATTTTATCGGCATCAAATGAAGCGATGACGTCAAAAAGAGAACCTAAACCACCGTCTTTAGTGTCTTTTTCTTCCTTCTTAGAAGAGGTATCCTCAGGTGGTTTTTCTTTAAAAACTTCATCATCTTCTCCATAAATATCGTATCTTTCGTATAACTCTTGCCATGTTGTTTCATGGCGACTTACACGTTCCTTTAAAAAGGGTTTTGTATGGGCGAATGCTTTAAATTCTTCAAATTTATTCATTTCAATCACCTTTATAGAATATGATATGTTAGTTAAAAGTAAACTAACCCTGTAGAAAAATATCAAATTTGTAAATTTTGAGACATTTAAAAATAATTCTCATACAATAGACTAGTTAGGAGGTGCTCTATGTACTATTACGGTCAAAATTACGGTTATCCACAAGGCGGATATGCGTATCCTTCTTCCGGTTCTAGTAACGGCTGGGGTGGAGTCTTTGCCATCATCCTTGTTCTCTTCATACTTTTAGTCATCATCGGTTGCGGTTGTTCCAGCAATCAGGGACAAACATTTCTAGGATCAAACGGATGTGGCTGTGGATGCCAAGGAGCGGGTTACTAAAACCCGCTTCTTTTGTTTAATAAAAAGAAAGAATAGTTTTTGTTTTGACAAAGGGAGCAAGATTTTTTAAACTTAGATAGAAGAGGTAATTACGATGCTTAAAATTGTTACCGATAAAGTAAAATCGTTGCGAAAAAAATCTTTTCCTTGTGATCTTCCTTTGAAGGAGGACGAGAAAAAGGTTTTGCTTGAAATGCTTGATTATTTGCGGAAATCCTCAAATGAAGAATATTGTGAAAAACACAAAATCCGTTCCGGTGTCGGACTTGCAGCCCCACAAGTTGGAATCAACAAGAGAATGATCGCTATTTCTTATAGCTACGATGATAAAAAAATCGAATATTGTTTAGTCAATCCGAAAATTATTCAAAACTCACTCAAAGAAGTGGCTTTAAGCAATGGCGAAGGATGTCTTTCGGTTCCTGACGATCATAAAGGATATGTATATCGATCCTATAAAATCAAAGTGAGTGCTTACGATTTACTTCAAGATAAGCAAATCGAAATCGACGCTAAAGGATATGATGCGATTGTCTTACAGCACGAGATCGATCATTTGGATGGAATTTTGTATTACGATCGAATCGATCGCAACGATCGCTTTAAACGCAAAGATAACGCGGTATTGATTTAAGACGTCTAATTTTTTTAATTATGCGTAAAATAATAATAATTAAATTTTACTTGTCACTTAATCTATGAAATATTTTAACAAGAAGTAATCATTATTTTGCTTTACAATTTATTTATTTCGTTTTATAATAGCAATCGATTTTAGAGCTATAACAATATTGATGAAAGTTTATGGAGATGACTTAATATGGATAAACAAGATTCGCAAAACACCTCTAAGTCTGTTTTGATTTATGCTTTAGGTGGTTTAGGTGAAGTCGGAAAGAACACTTATTGTATTGAAGATGAAAATAATCTAATTATTATCGACGCTGGAGTAATGTTCCCTGAAGAAAATATTCTCGGTGTCAACTATGTGATTCCTGATTATACTCATTTAAAAAATGTCAGAAGTAAAATCAAAGCCTTATTTATTACTCATGGACACGAAGATCATATTGGCGGAATTCCTTTCTTGATTCAGACAGTCTATGTTCCTATTATTTACGCTCCAAAATTAGCGGCGGCGATGATTAAACATAAACTGCAAGAAAATAATATAAAAGAAAGAGTGACGATCGTTGAATATGACGAATCCTCAAATATTGAAGTAGGAACATTTAAAGTCCAATTTTTCCACGTGACTCACTCCATTCCCGATTCTTATGGCATTTGTGTTGACACCTCGCAAGGTCGAATCGTTACCACCGGTGATTTTAAAATCGATTTGACTCCAATCGGCGCCGATATTTCTTTATCGAAAATTGCGCGTCTTGGAGAAGAAGGAGTCGATTTATTGCTTTCCGATTCGACTAATGCCGAAAAAGAAGGTTACACTCAATCAGAAAAATCGGTAATTAACTCAATTAATGAAATATTTGCCAAAGCTACTGGAAGATTAGTAATTTCAACCTTCTCTAGCAATATTTCACGCATTCAACAAATCGTCGAAGCCTGTGTTACTTACAAGCGTAAAATTATTATTTTAGGTCGATCGATGGAATCAACCATCACCATGGCTCGTCAATATGGTTATATTCATATTCCCGATAGTGCCATCGTCTCACCCGATCAAATTAAAAATATCAGGAATGAAGAATTAGTTATTCTTTGTACCGGTTCGCAAGGTGAATCGATGGCGGCTTTATCGCGAATCGCTAATGGCGAACATAACTTTATTAAGATAATGCCGGGTGATACTGTCGTCTTTTCCTCTTCACCGATTCCAGGCAATACGGCCTCTATCAATCGTGTCGTAAATCAACTGACTAGGATTGGTGCCAATGTTTTAACCAATTCTATTTTTTCAAATTTACACGCTTCCGGTCACCCTTCTAAGCAAGAATTGCGGCTGATGATTAAGCTATTAAAACCACATTATTTCATGCCTGTACATGGTGAATATCGTATGTTGCGTCTCCACGCCGAACTAGCGCAAACACTAGGGATACCAAAAAAACATACCTTTGTTCTAGCAAATGGTGATAGTTTACGCTTAACAAATAAAGAAATATTCGAAGGGCGACGTATTCAAACTGACGATATTTATATCGATGGAAAAGACATTACAGGTCTTTCAACAGCCGTGATTCGTGATAGGAATGTTCTATCGAATGACGGCATGGTTAGTATCTTTGTCGCAATCGATTCTAGAAACAATTCAATAGTGAAAAAACCTCAAGTGATTTCAAAAGGTTTTCTGTCTTTGGACAGCAGTTCCGCTACATTGTTAAAGCATGCCGGAGAAGAAGTTGAACGAGAGTTGAATCAATTGATGGAAACAAATAAAGTCACTTTTGGAGAAATAAAAAATACGATCAGAAATACCCTTCTTCGTTACCTTTATATTCACACTAGACGACATCCGATGATTATCCCCATTATCATGAATCACGTTGAGGCTACAAAATGATTATTTTAGCTTCTAAATCTCCGCGAAGATCTCAATTATTAAAGGAACTTATCGATGAATTTGAAGTGATCCCTTCTTTGATCGATGAAAATGGTTTGCCTTTAGATAAATTATCACTTTTAAAGGCACAAGAAATTGCTAAGAATCATTCTCATGATTTAATCATTGCCGCTGATACTGTCGTGATGCTTGATAATCAAGCGATTGGAAAGCCAAAGGACAATGAAGATGCTAAAAGAATTTTAAATATTCTATCATCACGCAAGCATCAAGTGATTACTTATTATACGATATTGTGTGAAGATCCTAAAATGCAGATTACTAAGAAGGTCGTAACCGATGTTTATTTCAAATCATTATCTCAGTCTTTGATTGATGAATATGTCGCTACCGGATTGCCTCTTGATAAAGCCGGCGCTTACGGAATTCAAGACGGATTTAACTTAATCGCCAAATTTGAAGGTAGTTACACCAATGTTGTCGGTCTTCCGCTTGAAGAACTTAAAGAAGATTTACTTAAAATAGGTATTCGCCTAAAAAACGCCTAAAAAACCTCATAGACTATGTCTAGGAGGTTTTTATATGACCCAGAATTTCTATCGTTATCCCTGGACAAACGAAGAAATGAATAATTATTTCTATCGTTCTACATATCCGATGACTACTTCCGAGAATTCAACTAATCGAGTCGGAGGAATTTTATTGCCTTTTGTCGGTGGTCTTTTAATCGGTGGTTTATTTGCTCCGCCTAAAGGTGGTGGAAATTACTACGGTGGTCCTCAACCATATCCATATCAACAACCGATTTATTATCAGCCATATCCACCTTACCCTTATCCAGTAAATAATACATATTATCCACCAACTTATATCAACAGCGTCACTCCAGCTGGACCGATGTATCAAACGACTCCCCAAAATTAAAAAATTTCATCTCACGATGAAATTTTTATTTTCCTTTCAATTTACAAGCGAGTTCTTCAGCCATGTTTCCGATAACCAATGTTACTTTTTTGGTCATTTTAATGATTGAAGAGACTCCGAGTTCCTTTAATTTTTTTTCATCCATTAACGAGTAATCTTTCAACACCAGATTCAACCTAGAACCTTTGGCTTCAACTTCGACGATATTATCTTGACCACCAAGTAGTTTCAGAAATTCTACATAAAGATTAGCTTGCTCTTTAACTTCCGTTTTCTTTTTGCTTCTAATTACCAAAAAGATACAACAGCCAAGAATGATTGCCGTTAATAAGACACCAAAAATATAATAGTAAATTTCCATAAATTTCTCCTAATCCGTAATAAATGAACGCTTGAGTCTTTCAAAATAAGCGACCTGGCGCATTCGAATAAACTGAACACATCGTTCACTCAATAAAATCGTCAACGAATTGACGTCATCATTTAATTCATGGTAGCGATGATCAAATCCGATAACCGCTCTTTTGAAAGAACCTTCTAGTGTAATTTGATGCGATTTTTCGAGCACTAAAGGTGAATTAAGCGAATGATAGATATTATGATTAATTCCCGCGACTTCTTGCATCACGATGCATTCAAGGTTATTTTCAATGACCGGACCACCCAATGATCGATTGTAAGCCGTTGAACCGAAGGTAGTAGCAAAATTTAATCCATTGCCTCTAAAATGTTCAAAGTTTTGATTATCGATTTTAATAAGGCATCTAAATGTTGTAAAAGGACTTTCAATTCGAATTTCGTTAAGTCCGTAATAAATCTCATTTTCCACTTGTGCTTGAAGCAAATGGATCTTTTCGATTTTATAATCTTGTCGTTTTAAATCATCGACCAGAGCATCGATTTCGTCGATTGTATAGTCGCAATAAAAGCCGAGTTTTCCACTATGAATGCCGATAAAAGATACTTGTTCCAATTTATAAATATATTTATGAATTGCTCTTAAAAGCGTCCCATCGCCACCGATAGTAAATACGAGCTCGGGATTGTTTTCATCTTCTTCAAATTCCAATTTTAAAAGATTATCATTCAAGATTTTTTTTGCTTCCGATGAACGCTTATCGTTTTTACTAAAGATAAAATATCGCATACGCAATCTCCTTCTAGCAAAATTAGCATAAATATTGTATCATAGTAGCGGATAAATTATAAATAAAAACAAGGAGAATCATTATGAGTTCTAATATTGAGATTGAAGCAAAAGTCTTACTTTCGGAAGAGGATTACGAAAAAGTTATCAACCATTTGCATCTCGATCGTTATCGTCGCGTACGACAAACAAATTTCTACATCGATAGTGAATCACGCATTTTAAAAAAGAATGGCATCGCCTTACGAATTCGTGAGAATGAAGAATTTAATTTAACGTTAAAAACTCCTTTGAGCGAGGGATTACTTGAAAAAAATCAAACGATTTCATGGAGAGAATACGACGCTCTTGATAAACGAGGTGTGTTTCCTGAAGGACCGATTAAAAACTTCCTTGAAATTTTAGGAATCGCTGTCGATCAATTAAAAATCATCGCTTCTTTACAAACCGAAAGAATCGAGTTGAATTACAAAGATGGTCTTCTCTCGTTAGATCGCAATGCTTATTCGAACCAAGTCGATTATGAATTGGAGATGGAACATACTTCGATGGCAGGTGCCGAAGAATTAATCAAAGAATTGCTTAACGAAATCGGAATTAAAGAATTTACTTTTAATCGTGTTTCTAAACAAGCTCGTGCGATCGATGCTTTGAAAAAATAATTATTCTTCGCTGATTTTACGATGTTCACACACATCGTAAGTCGGACAATTTTCACGAGAACAATTGATTTTGGCAATCCGTCTCGCTTCTGGAATAAAGCTACGGATTTCTTCTTCATCATATCCAACTTGAATACGCCTATCATCAACGATGATCGGGCGTTTTAATATTGAGGGGTTTGATTTGATAAATTCAATTAATTCAGAAATAGTCATTTCATCAAAATCGATATTTTTTTCACGACAAACTTTACTTCTTGTCGAAATGATATCTTCAGTGCCATTTTCAGATTTATATAAAATATCTTTTAACTCTTTCTCGTTTAAGGCACTTGAAAATATGTTGCGTTCTTGATAACTGATCTTTTGTTCGTCTAACCATTGTTTGACTTTACGACACGATGAGCATGATGGAGAAATAAAAATCTTAAGCATTTAATATCAACCTCTATCTATATTGTAAAATACTAGATGTATTAACATCTAGAAGAAAATAAATTAATTGATAAATTCATCTTATAAAGTACATTGATTTATTGAAAATACATATCAATTATTTTAAAATACTAAGCATGATGAAAGGATTACATTTATGGATAAAGTTTTAAGCGCTATTAAACCTACGGGACAGTTAACATTAGGCAACTATATCGGAGCTTTAAAGAACTTTCCGAAGTATCAAGAAGACAACGATGTTTTGATTTTTATCGCCGATTATCACGCTTTAACCTTGCCGATTGATCCTCAAGTTTTATACACTAATACTCGCGATATTTGTGCCTTTTATCTTGCTGCCGGGTTAGACCCTGAAAAATGCACGATTTTTTTACAATCGCAAGTTCCCGCTCACGCTGAACTAGCGACCATTTTAGGAAATTATGTCCATATGGGCGAATTATCGAGAATGACGCAATTTAAAGATAAGTCGCGGTCGTTGAACGAAAAAAACATCGGTCTTGGTCTATTCACTTATCCGGTTTTGATGGCTAGCGATATCGTCTTATATCAAGCCAAAAAGATTCCAGTCGGCGAAGATCAAAAACAACATGTCGAGTTAACTCGCGATATCGTCGAACGTTTCAATCACATTTATGGCGAAATATTAGTCAAACCCGAACCGGTGATTTCTAAAGTCGGCGCTCGAATTATGTCTTTGAGCGATCCCACTAGAAAAATGTCTAAATCCGATCCTAAAGGCGACATTTTCTTAAAGGACGATTTAATGATCATTCGTAAAAAAATCATGCAAGCTAAAACAGATACCGGTTGTGAAGTAAAATTTGATCGAGAAAACAAACCCGGTATTTCTAACCTTTTGACGATCTACGCTTCTTTAAAAGAAATTTCCATTGAAGAAGCCGAGAAAGAATTTGTCGGTGCTAATTATGGCACCTTCAAAAAAGCCGTCGCGGATGTTACCGTCGATATTTTAGGAGCATTTCAAAAACGCTATTATGAAATCATCAATAGTGATCTCATCGATAAAGTGCTTAAATCCGGTGCCATTAAGGCAAGGGAACTATCTTCGAAAACTTTAAACGATGTCAAGCGTGCCATCGGTCTTTACGGCGTTTTATAAACTTTGACCAAAGATTATCAAATCCTAACGAAAAAATCAGAAGAATGATTCCTATCGGTATTAAATAGGGTTCAAAATGATAGAATATGAAAGTGAAATACATATTTAAATCAAAACCGAGGTTAAACAAGCCGCAATAGATGACACAAAATGTGATTCCCATCACTACTGAAAACAATCCTAAACAAAAGATTAAAATGCGATAAAACATCTCTATCACCATTATTATTCTACAAATAGTCATAAAGTTTTATGATACGGAGGATTCAATGAATCAATATCTTATTGCAATCGATATGGATGGTACTTTATTGAAAAGTGATAAAACCATATCCGCGTACACTATCGAAACGATAAAAGATCTTCAACGTCAAGGACACATAATCGTCATCGCTTCCGGACGTCCTTTTAGAGCTATCAAAAAATATTATGAGATGTTAGATTTAAATACTCCCGTAATTTGTTATAATGGGGCTTATATTCATTTTCAAGATCCCAAATTTCCCAGTTACGCCTTAAGCTTTCCTCGTCATATTATTAAAGAGATCATAAAAGATATTGGACGCGATAAAATCGTCAATGTGATGTGTGAGACCAATCATGAAATTTGGTTGATTCAAGAAGATGAATTTCTTAATGACTTTTTTATTCACGACGGAATGAATGTGATCTATGGTGAAATCGAAGAAACCTTAAATCAAGATCCGATGACGATGATCATTCAAACAGTTGACCTAAAATATAACGATATTATTCAAAAAGCCATCGAGTCACATCAAGGATTAAAATGTCGCTTTTGGTCAGGTGAATGGAATTGTTTCTCGGAAATTTACTTCGAATCGACAAATAAAGCTAATGCTTTACAAAAAATTACAGCATACTATAAAATTCCAAGACAACAAGTCATCACTATCGGCGATGCTTCAAATGATTTAGAGATGCTCGAACATTTTGGAATCGGAATTGCTATGAAAAATGCGGAAGATGATATAAAGCTCAAAGCAGATGTGGTAAGCGAATTTACTAACGATGAAGATGGAGTCGCTTTCGCTCTTAAAAAAATATTAAATGGATGTTCTGTCATCTAAGAAAGGAGGATTTATGTTAAAACTTAAAAATATCACTAAAGTTTATGAAACCGGTGATACCAAAGTAGTTGCCTTAAACAATATTAGCATGCAGTTTAGAGATAGTGAATTTGTGTCTATTCTTGGACCTTCAGGATGTGGTAAAACCACCCTTTTAAACATTATCGGTGGGCTTGACAAATACACTGAAGGCGATCTATTTATCAATGGTATTTCCACCAAAGAATATAAAGATTCCTCTTGGGATACTTATCGTAACCAATCGATCGGATTTGTATTTCAAAATTACAATTTAATATCCCATCAAACTGTTTTAAGCAATGTCGAAATGGCGTTAACACTATCCGGCATTTCCAAAAAAGAACGTCGGCGTCGGGCTAAAGAAGCCCTTGACAAAGTCGGTCTTAAAGGCCTATATCGAAAAAAGCCGAATCAAATGAGTGGTGGTCAAATGCAACGTGTTGCTATCGCAAGAGCCATCGTCAACAATCCTGAAATTATTTTGGCAGATGAACCAACCGGTGCTCTAGATACCGAAACTAGTCATCAAGTCATGAAAATTTTAAAAGAAATCAGCAAAGAAAAATTGGTGATTATGGTTACTCACAATCCTTCTTTGGCTGAACAATACTCTTCAAGAATCATCCGTTTCTTAGATGGAAATATTACCGATGATACTCGACCTTTAACTGAAGATGAATTGAAAGAGCAAGCAAAGCATTTCTTTGAAAAAAGCAATCAGAAACCCGATAAAGAAATCAAAGTTAAAAACAAAACTTCAATGTCATTTCTTACGGCTTTATCGCTCTCTTTTAAAAATTTATTAACTAAAAAAGCCAGGACCATTCTTACCGCTTTTGCCGGTTCTATCGGTATTATCGGTATCGCATTAATTTTGGCTTTATCTTCCGGATTTCAAGGATATGTCGATAAGTTGCAAGCTGACACTCTTTCAGCTTATCCGATAACCATTTCCAAAGCGACCATCGATTTCGACGCGATAAGAAAACAACTTCAAGAAGGAAATCATCGCGAGAAATTCCCATCCGCCAAAGAAATCTATGTCAACAGCGTCTCGACTCAAACCGAATTGTTGACCAAACAAAATGAATTGACCAATGAGTATATTGAAAATGTTATAAATAAAATTGATCCTAATCTTTATTATTCTATCGATTATACTTATAATTTCCCTTTAAATATTTATAAAAAGGTCGATTATATGGGCCGCGAACTATGTTTGAAAATGGAGACAACTTTGGGTTTACAAAGTTCCTCAAATACTTTTATTTCAACTTTCTCATCGCTTTATGGTGATGTTTGGGGACAAATTATCGATAGCAGTGAACTTCTCGAAGATCAATATGATATTTTAGATGCCGATACCGGTGGTCATCTACCGACAAAATCCGATGAATTAGTCTTGATCGTCGACCGATACAATCAAATAAGCGACGTCACTTTATATCAATTAGGTTTAATCGGAGCTGAAGAATTCCAAAAAGCCCCTGAAGAACGCACCCAAAAATTTACTTTTGAAGACATTAAAAAGAACGGAGTTTATCGTCTAATTGATAACGATAATTTATACGCTAAACTAGGTGATAACCACTATCAAAGCAAAGATATGCAAATGATGGATGGGGTGACGATGATTGATCAAAACACCTTTAATTCCGGTAAAGAACTGAAGATTGTAGGAATTGTGAGACTCAAAGAGGACACTACTTCCGGAGCCTTGAATTCGACACTTGGTTACCATAAAGATTTAATTAAAGAATTGATTGAGACCCAACGTAACTCGCAAATTGTCAAAGATCAAATCGCTAATCCTACTATCGATATTTTTTCTGGAGCAAAATTTGAAGAATATCCCAATGCGCAAGGGACAAGTGTGAGTGTTGAAGAACAATATCAAAATAATCTGACATTATTGGGTAATGTTTCCACGCCCGATTCAGTTTCAATATATCCGCGGTCGTTCAATGATAAAGCTGAAATCAAAGCCTATCTTGATGCTTTCAACGAAGCACAAACCGATGAAGTGAAAAAAATCTACTATTCCGATATTATGGATATTTTTATCGGTTCCATCAACACGATGATTAATTCGATATCTTATGTACTTATCGCTTTTACTTCAATTTCTCTCATTGTTTCAAGCATTATGATTGGAATCATCACCTACATTTCAGTTCTAGAACGGACTAAAGAAATCGGTATTTTAAGAAGTATCGGTGCTCGTAAAAAAGATATTTCGCGCGTATTCAATGCCGAAACGTTCATTATCGGTTTACTAGCTGGGGTAATCGGTGTTGGAGCAACGTTACTCTTGTCGTTCCCGATAAATTCTCTATTATATAGTTTAGTTGAAATTGATTCCTTAGCGGCTTTAAATCCTCTTCACGGATTAGGACTTATTGTAATTTCAGTGCTTCTTACCATCGTCTCTGGTTTATTCCCAGCTCGAGTAGCCGCCAAACGAGATCCGGTAATCGCCTTAAGAAGCGAATAAAAATCCATAAAAAAATAGCGACCACATGGATCGCTATTTTTTTATAATAATTTACTTTTTATTTATATCTGCGATTATCGCTTCGATTCTTTGACCTTTTTCATAAGTATCATCTTTATAGAATTGAAGTTCCGGAACTTTATAAATATCCATTTTTTTACTGAGCAACGATCTAATTAAACCTTTGCTTTTATTTAAAGCTTCCACCACTTTATCCGTCTCGGATTCTTTAAGATGCGAAACATAGATTTTGGCGTACGAATAATCGTTAGTGACCGTACAATAATTAACGGATACTAATTTCATCAACGGACTCTTCATTTCAAAAAGAATAATATCCGAAATATTTTTTTGAATTAAGCTGGCAACTCTTTGATGTTTATTGGCCATCCGCTTTCACCTCTTGTAATTCATACGCCTCAACAATGTCTCCTTCTTTTAAATCATTGTAATCAGCGATTGTCAAACCACACTCAAAGCCTTGATTAACTTTACTTACATCATCCTTAAAGCGACGAAGGCTACCTAGTTTACCGGTGTAGATAACAACGCCATCTCTTATTAATCTAATAAGGCAATCGCGTTTGATAATTCCTTCAGTTACATAAGATCCGGCAATTACACCAACTTTTGAGATTTTGATAAGATTTCTCACTTCGGCTTGTCCTAAAACAACCTCTTTTTCGATCGGTTTCAATTTACCTTTCATCGCCGCTTCAATTTCTTCAATCAAGGCGTAGATGATACTATGCAAACGAATCTCAACCTTTTCTTCTTGAGCTTTAGCTCTGACTTTAGCATCCGGTCGTACATTAAAACCATAGATGATAGCCTGCGATGCCGACGCAAGTAAAACATCGCTTTCGGTGATGGCACCGGCTGTCGCTCTTATGATATTTATTTTTACACCTTCGATTGAAATCTTCTCTAAAGCCGATTTTACCGCTTCTACCGAGCCTTGTAAGTCAGCGCGGAGAATAATGTTAATCTTTGAAATTTCACCTTCATGAATTTGACTATAAAGATCTTCAAGCGATAGAGCCGCTGAATTTTTCATCGATTGACTACGAGCCTTAATTTTGCGTTTTTCAGCCACTTCACGTGCGATTTTTTCATCGCTATAAGCCATGAAACGATCGCCGGCGATTGGCACTTCATCGAGTCCGGTAATGACAACCGGTGTCGATGGTCCGGCACTCTTTAACGATTTTTTGTATTCATTGACCATCTTTCGAACTTTACAGAAAGCAGTGCCTACTACCACTGAATCTCCGACATTCAAAGTTCCGTTTTGCACTAAAACCGTCGCTTTAGGACCTTCGTTACGATCAAGTGAAGCTTCGATGACTGTGCCTAAAGCGTAACGTTTAGGATTAGCCTTGTATTCCTCGATTTCGCTTACCAAAAGAATCGTTTCCAAAAGGTCGTCAATTCCAATCTTTTTCTTAGCTGAAATTTCCTTAAAAATGATATCGCCGCCCCATTCTTCAGAGATGATATTTTCTTGAGCCAATTCGGCTTTCACTCTTTCGACATCTGCAGTCGGTTTATCGATTTTGTTGATACAAACGATGATTTTGACACCAGCCGCCCGAGCATGATCGATTGCCTCTTTAGTTTGAGGCATGACTCCATCGTCCGCGGCAACCACGATAATCGCAATATCAGTGATTGAAGCTCCTCTAGCGCGCATAGCCGTAAAGGCTTCGTGCCCTGGAGTATCTAAAAATGTGATTTTTTTACCATTGACGTCTTTTTGATACGCCCCGATTTGTTGTGTGATTAAACCCACTTCACCTTCGGCGATATGCGAATCCCTGATGGTATCGATCAAGGTTGTTTTACCATGATCGACATGTCCCATGATTACGACAATCGGCGGTCTTTCAACAAGATCATTAGCATCGTCGACAATTTCCAACTCTTCAAAGTTTTCGACATCGACGATTTTTTCTTTTTTAAAGTCAAAATTCCAATTTAAGCAAACCTCTCCAATCAGTTCATCATCGAGAGTAGTGTTGAGATTGGTCATCAATTTTCTCTCCATAAAAAGATACTTGATAATATCACTCGCGTTGATTCCTAACTCTTTTGCCAATTCGTTCACTGTCATCATGCCAGAGTAATGAAAAACGCCTCCTGTAATTACGTTTGAAGGAGCTTTGTTTTTCTTATTGTTGTTGTAGTGTGGCAAATTGGAGAGACGTTGATTGCCTGGATTTTTTCTGTTACCATTGTTGTTCTTTTTTGCCATTTTTAATCACCCACCTTTGCAATTTTTTCAATTTGTTTAGCGATGTTGTTGTCCAAAATCGCAAGTGCCGAAACCGCTTCTTTATTAAGCAAGTTTCCTAGAGATTCTTTAGTTCCGTATGTAAGTGTCGAACATTGATAATACTCTAGTTTATCTAAGAATTTTTTTTGTGTACCTTTTGATGCATCATTAGCCAAGAGAACTAAACGACATTTTCCTTCACGAGCTTTAATCAAAATAGTTTCTCCTAAAGCAATACGTCGGGCTTTAATTGCGAAACCGATTAAAGCGTCAATCTTTGCTTGAGTTAACATAAAGTTTTAACCTTTCGTATAACTCATCGTCAATTTTAATGTCTAAAGCCCGGTCTAATGCTTTTCGCTTTTGAGCTAATTCGATGGCTTCTAAACTCTTTTTTAAGTAAGCGCCACGACCATTAGCTTTAGAAGTCGGATCGATAAAGACTTGACCCTCGTTGTTTTTAACGATGCGAATCAATTCACTTTTTGGTAATTGTTCTTGAGTCGCCACACATTTTCGGAGTGGGATTTTTTTCATCGATCAATCACCTCTTTCTATTTGTTACCTTATCGTCTTCATATAAGTCTTCAAATTCATCGTAATCGAATTCATCATCTTCATAAAAGGATTCTTCTTCTTCCTCTTCTTCCATGGCTTTCAATTCGTCTTCAGTGTAAATGTCCATATATTTGCTTGGATCAACCTTTTTAACGACTTCTTCAGGTTTTTCTTCCACCGGTTCTTCTTTTTTGACATTTTTCTTGAAACTTCTAGGAGCTTGCGAATTTTTACGTTTCTTTTCTTCTTCAATCTCCTTTTCAAGATCGGCAAGAGAGAATGAAGGCTGTACTGGTTTTAAAACAAATGGTTTCTCTTCTTCATTTTGTTGTTCATTTGTTTCACTAGGTTCTTTGTCTTCCGATGTTTGTTCTTCTTCACCTGTCTCAACCGCTACAAAATCTTCAACTTCAGGAGCAACTGCGACTGTTTCTTCGTGTTCTATAACTTGAGCTTGATCTTCTTCTTCAGTAACTTCAAGTTTTTGCTCTTTCGCTTTAAGCTGCTCTTCAAAAATCATAATTTTTTCTTCAGCTTTCATATTGTCGATAGTTTTATAATGAACATTTGAAGCCATCGCATCATCTAATTCTTTGATGTCTACCTTCCATCCGGTAAGTTTGACGGTCAAGCGTGCATTAACACCTTTTTTACCGATTGCAACCCGCAAATCACCATTATTGACGACTGCAATAGCGCTGTGTTCTTTTTCATTGATTTCAACACCGACCACTTGAGCAGGTTTTAATGCTTCAGCAATAAAAAGTCCCGGATGACGATGATAAGCAACGATATCGATTTTTTCATGATTGAGCTGTGAACAAATCTTTTGTATTTTCATACCACCTTGTCCGATACAAGAACCGATCGGATCAACATTGGGATCGTTGCTATAAACGGAAATCTTACTTCTTTCGCCAGCTTCACGAGCGATATCTTTAATGACGACAGTTCCATCGTATATATCGTGAATTTCTTCTTCAAATAATCTTCTTAAAAATCCTGGATCTGAACGTGAAACAAATAAGTGTGGTCCAGAAGATGATGAATTAACTTCCGCCAAATAAAGTCTCACCGGTTGTCCGATTGTGAACGTTTCATCACCGATTTTATGATTGTCAGCTAAACTTACAGAAGTCTTGCTATTAATCGACAAAATCGTGTAACGTTGTTCTATTTTTTCAACATATCCGGTGATTAATTCTCCTTTTTTATCGATAAATTGAGCATAAGTTTGGGCTTTTTCGGCTTCTTTAATCTTCTGCTTAAAAATCGATTGGAATTTTATCGCATCGGCTTTAGAAAAAGAATCGACTTCGATTCTAAGGGCAATTTCTTCACCGACTTTAGTATTTGGATCGACAAGCAAAGCATCTTCTAAAGAAATTTCAAGATTATCGTCTTCGACATCTTCAACAACCTTTTTAATATTGAAGATATCGATGCGACCTTCTTCTGGTAAAATGTCAACTTTTACCACTGAATCTTCATAATTTTTCTTTTTGATGATACTTTCAAACGACTCTTTTAAAGCGTTGAGAGTCACCTCTTTTGGAATTCCGGCATCTTCTAGAGAAGAAATAGCGCTAAGGAATCCTTTGACATCTAACATTTTATTTTTTTCCTCCTATAGTTTTACAGCCAAATTAGCTTTTAAAATGTTTTTTAATTCAATTACTGCTTTTTTAGTTCGTGCTTTAACTTTATATTCGACGGTCAATCGCTCATCATCGATTTCCACCAAAACACCTTCTAAAAGATTTTGTCCTGCAACCGGATTTTGAAGTTTAAAACGCATATACCGGTTGAGATATTGTGGCAATTTGCTTAAATCTTTGATTTCTTTTTCAGCTCCAGAAGTTGAAACATCAAGATAATAACTATCTTTAATTAAATCGATCTCATCTAGTTTAGAAGAAATAATACCACTGATTCTTACGATTTCATCAAAATCAACCATCCGATCATCGCTTTCAACATACACTTCTAAATAAAAATCCTTGCCTCGTTTAACATAATTAAGATAATCAAGCTTTAAGTTCTCTTGTTCAATTAAAGGCTCAATTTCTTCTTTTATTTTTTCTAAGAATTCGTTCAATCTGTATCCTCCTAAAAAACAAAGAGCGGGTTTTCCCACTCTTAAAAACGTATTGAGTTGAAAGCATGGTCTTTTAAAAGCCTAAATTCTTATTAAAAGCTTACACGCAAATTTATTTTATTAGTATTATATGTCATTTGTCAATTTAATTGTAAAATTTATATAATTTTAAAAATCGATCTATAATCGTCTTTTTAATAAATCAAAATATTTTGGTGATTATTTAGAAAAGTTACATGAAAAGATTTGCATAATACCTGACTTTCGAGAAAATCGAAAAAAAGTAGTGTTAAATTTTAAAATTAAGTAATTTAAGGATATCATTTT
>CANQWG010000022.1 GCA_947627505.1 uncultured Bacilli bacterium
ATTGGTTGAATTATTTGAAACTTTAGATGTTCGTTTATAAGCTATACCATACTTTTTGGGATTTTATTTTAATTAATCGAGTATTATTTGATAATAAGTAATGATATAATTTATTTTGTTCAAATGGTGTTAAGAAATGATTGAACTTTATCGTAAATATCTTAAGAAATATAAAAAAGAGGTCATTTTAGGACCCTTATTTAAGCTGATTGAAGCGATTTTTGAATTAATTGTCCCTTTAGTTGTGGCTTATATTATTGATCATGGTATAAAAAATAAAGATTTTGAAACTATCTACAAAATGGGTGGCGTTTTAATCGCCTTAGCGGTTGTCGGATTATGCTCAACTTTGGTTTGTCAATTTTTTGCTTCAAAAGTTTCACAAAAAGTCGGAACACAAATGCGGAAAGACTTATATGTGCATATAAATAGTTTATCTAATCGAGAAATCGATAAACTGACTGTCTCAAGTCTTCAAACCAGATTGGTTAACGATACGATTCAAGTTCAAAATTCAATTGCGATGTTGATTCGTCTTGCAATACGAGCTCCATTTATTGTTATCGGAGCCACGATCATGTCATTTATAATCAGCCCTACTTTAGCAATTATCTTTGTTTTTGCGGCTTTAGCAATCGGGTTAATAATCTTTTTGGTTTCTAAATTTTCATTACCGCATAATAAAAAGATGCAACAACAATTAGATGATTTGACTGTTATTACTAAGGAAAATCTCACCGGTGCTAGAGTGGTTAGGGCATTTTCCAAACAGCAATATGAACAAAAGCGGTTTTATGATAAGGCGGATAATTTAGAAAAAACGTCGCTTAAAATCGCCAAAATTTCATCGTGTCTCAATCCATTGACGAGTGTTGTCGTCAATATGGCGATAGTTTTAATAATTTATTTTGGAATGTTTCAAGTTGAAAGTGCTTCACTTACTCAAGGGCAAATTATCTCACTTGTCAATTATATGACTCAGATTTCAATTGCGATTGTTGTTGTTGCCAATCTAGTGGTGCTATTTTCTAAAGCAAGCGCCTCGTCAAAAAGAATAAATGAAGTGTTTAATACTTCTTCAAGTATTAAAAATGGGACCAAAAAGTTTGAAGATTCAAAGATAAGTATCGAATTTAAAAAAGTAGATATGCGTTATAGCGCTTTTGCGATGAACGCTTTGAGCGATATTAATTTTAAAGTTGAAAGCGGAAGGACGCTTGGAATAATAGGAGGAACCGGAGCCGGAAAATCAACATTGATCAATCTTTTAATGAGATTTTATGATGTAAACAATGGTGAGATTTTGATAAATGGTCAAAATATAAAAGACTACGATATAAAATCATTGCGTGAAAATATAGCAATTGTTCATCAAAAACCGACTTTATTCAGCGGGACGATTAAAGCAAATCTTAAGTATGGCAAAGAAGATGCAACAGAAGAAGAAATGTATGAAGCGTTAAAAATGGCAAATGCCTATGATTTTGTGTGTGAAAAAGAAGGATTGGAAACCGAGGTTCTTCAAGGCGGCAAAAACTTTTCAGGTGGGCAAAAGCAACGTTTAGCAATCGCTCGTGCGTTAATTCGTAATCCGAAACTATTAATCTTGGATGATGCGACTTCAGCATTAGATTATAAGACCGAGGCTGAAGTTAAAAAAGCGATTTTCAAAAACTTTAAAGGGACGATGATAGTTATCTCCCAAAGAGTAGCGACAATTAAAAATCTTGATCAAATCATCGTCTTAGAAGACGGGTTAATTGTTGGTTCCGGAAATCATTGTGATTTATATGAAACGTGTGAAGTCTATCGTGAAATTTGCGATTCGCAACTATCGAAAGATGAGGTGAACCGCGATGAATAAAAATATTTTAAGAAGAATATTACATTACACTAAACCTTATAGAAAGTGGATCGTCACGACGATAATTTCTGCACTAATCTATGTTTTAACCACACTTATTATCCCGATTATTACCGGAGATGCAATCAATTCGATGGTAGGACCGCGACAAGTAGATTATAAAGCGGTGACAATAAGAATCTTGATTATAATAGTGCTTTTTGTAATAGGCGCAATCGCAGAATGGATCTTATCGTATGCTTCTAACGAGTTAAGTTATAAAACAATAAAAGATATGCGAAAAGATGCGATCGATAAAATATTAAATGTTGATTTTAAGCATTTAGATGCGATGGCAACAGGAGATATTATCACTAACGTGATTACTGATGTCGATCAAGTTAGCGACGGATTAATTCAATGTTTTAAACAATTTTTTACCGGAATCATTACCATAATCGGAACTTTGGTTTTGATGTTTGTGATTTGTTTCCCAATCGCCATTGCAGTTGTCATTTTAACTCCGTTAAGTTTATTTGTGGCTTCTTATATTGCAAAATCTTCTGCGGAAACTTTCAAATTGCAATCTAATAAAAGAGGGGAATTAGGCGCATTTGTAAATGAGTATCTTTCAAATCAAAATATCGTCACTTCGTATGGATTAGAGCAAAAAACGATTGATGATTTTGAAAAAATTAACCAAGAATTAGATAAATATGGTTTTAAATCTCAGCTTTTTGGAGCTTTAATCAATCCGTCTACGCGTTTTGTTAATGCGATTATCTATGCTGTTTTGGCGGTCGGAGGGGCGCTTATCGTTTTAGATGGGCGTTTCGGTTTAACAATCGGGACTTTATATTCATTCCTTACTTATGCTTCGCACTATACAAAGCCATTTAATGAAATTTCAGGAGTAATCGCCGAATTACAGAATTCCTTTGCTTCCGCAAAAAGAATTTTTGCGTTTTTGGATATCGAAAATCAATCTAGTGATAAAAATAATTATGTATTAAGAGATCCTCAAGGAAATCTTAATTTAGATAATGTGAGCTTCTCCTATAATGATAAAAAAACAGTAATCGATAATTTAAATTTAGAAGTTGAAAAAGGAACCGCGGTTGCTATTGTAGGACCGACAGGATGTGGTAAAACGACGTTGATAAATCTTTTAATGCGGTTTTACGATGTGAATCAAGGAATAATAAAGTTAGATAATCACGATATTAAAACCCTAACTAGAAATTCATTACGAGAAGGGTTTGGAATGGTGCTTCAAGATAGTTGGATCTTTAAAGGTTCCATCAAAGATAACATCGCATATTCCGTCGATAATGCGACTGAAGAAGAAATAATCGCCGCTTGCAAAAGTAGCAAAGTACATAATTTTGTAATGAGAATGGAGCACGGATATGATACGATAATCGATGATGCAAGTGGTCTTTCTGAAGGACAAAAACAGCTGATTTGCATCGCCAGATTAATGCTTAAAAATCCAAAAATATTGATCCTTGATGAAGCGACATCCTCACTTGATACCAGAAGTGAAATTATCATTCAAAATAACTTTAAAAAGTTAATTAAAGGTAAAACTTCATTTATTATCGCGCATCGATTGGCAACTATTAAAGAAGCCGACATAATCTTGGTAATGAAAAATGGTAAGATTGTTGAAAGAGGAACACATGAAGAATTGCTTTCACAAAAAGGGTTCTATTTTGAACTTTATAACGCTCAGTTTAATGGTGAGTAGAAAGGAAAATTATGAAAAATCCTAAAGCAGATAATTTCTATATGCCGGGCGAATATGAGCCTCACGAAAAAACTTTGATGCTTTTTCCGTTTCGCGGAGATGTGTGGCGGTTAAAAGCAAAGCCGGCGCGTGCTGTTTTTCAACAACTCGTTAAAGCTATCAGTGAATTTGAACCGGTTTTAATAGGGGTAAGAAAAAGCGATTCTGAAGTTGCGAAAGAATTATTAAACTTTAAAAATGTCTCTTTTATCGAAATGAATTACGATGATTGTTGGATGCGCGATGTAGGACCTACTTTTGTTGTCGATAATAAAGGGGAAATTCGCGGTGTTGATTGGAAATTTAATGCCTGGGGCGGAAGTTACGATGGTTTATATGAACCTTATGATGCGGACGATAATGTTGCTGCTACTATTTTAGAAAAAGAAGGTATTGAAAGGTATCGTCTCGATGATTTTGTGTTAGAAGGCGGGTCGATTCACGTTGACGGAGAAGGAACCGCGTTAGTGACTGAAGCCTGTTTGCTATCGAAAGGAAGAAATCCGCATTTGACAAAAGAAGAAATAGAAAACAAACTCAAAGATTATCTTAATGTAGAAAAAGTAATCTGGTTGCCACGAGGCATTTATCTTGATGAAACTAATGAACATGTTGATAATGTCGCGTGTTTTATAAAACCAGGAGAGGTTTTAATGGCATATTGCACTGATCCGCAAGATCCTCAATATGAACTGACTAAAGTCACATACGATGCACTTTTAAATCAAAAAGATGCCAAAGGGAGACAAATCAAGATTCATAAAATGGTGATGCCAAGCCCTATTTACATTAGCGATGAAGAAGCAGAAGGATTAGAAATAAAAAAAGATAGTTTAAATCGCATAAAAGGGATGCGTTTGGCAGCCTCATATGTTAATTTTTATATAATTAACGGGGCGATTGTAATGCCGGGATTTAATGATCCTAATGATCAGTTAGCTAAAGAGACGTTAGAAAAACTTTTTCCGGAACGAAAAATTATTCAAATCAATACCCGAGAAATTCTTTTAGGAGGAGGCAATATTCATTGCTTGACTCAACAAATGCCAAGGAGAAAATCAAGATGAGAAAAGTTAAAGTTGCTGCAACGCAAATGGCGACAAGTTGGAATCGAGAAGATAATTTAATGAAGGCGGAACGCTTAGTGCGAAAGGCCGCTCAAGAAGGAGCTAATATTATTCTTCTTCAAGAATTATTTGAAACACCGTATTTTTGTCAAAAAGAAAAATATAAGTATTTTCAATTAGCGACTACAGTTGAAACCAATGAAGCGATTAAAAGATTTAAAAAGATAGCCAAGGAATTGCATGTCGTTTTACCGATTTCATTTTTTGAACGAGCTAATAATGTCTTTTATAATTCTTTGGCACTTATAGATACTGATGGCGAAGTTAAAGGTATCTATCGTAAAACTCATATTCCTACTGGGGAATGTTATGAAGAAAAATTTTATTTTTCTCCAGGTGATACGGGCTTTATGGTATTTGACACAGAATTTGGAAAGTTGGGCCTTGGAATTTGCTGGGATCAATGGTTCCCGGAAACGGCCCGCTCTTTAGCTTTATTAGGCGCGGAAATTTTAATGTTTCCTACTGCGATAGGATCAGAGCCAACTCCGACCATTGATTCAAAGTTGCATTGGCAAAATACGATGAGAGGACATGCTGCCGCGAACATCATGCCCTTAGTGGCATCTAATCGTGTGGGAGTTGAAAAGGATGATGATTCTTCGATGACATTCTATGGTTCTTCTTTTATCGCCAATGAAGAAGGAGAAATCGTCAAAGAATTAAATCGTACCGAAGAGAATATCTTAGTAGCGGAATTTGATTTAGATGAAATAGCTAAAAAAAGATATTCTTGGGGTGTTTTCCGTGATCGACGACCGGAAATGTACAAGACCCTTTTGAAAAAATAAGGAGAATAGGTTATGAATCAAAATTTAAAAAAAGTTGATGAAGAAGTTTATGAAGCCATTGCGTTAGAGCGGCTTCGCCAAGAACAACATCTTGAATTAATTGCTTCGGAAAATTATGTTTCCAAAGCAGTTTTAGAAGCGCAAGGCTCGATCATGACCAACAAATATGCGGAAGGTTATCCGTCTAAACGCTATTATGGTGGTTGTGAATATGTGGATATTGTTGAAGAACTAGCGTGTGAACGATTAAAAAAACTTTTCGATTGCAAATTTGCTAACGTGCAGCCACATTCAGGATCACAAGCCAATATGGCAGCAATTCGTTCTTTGATTAATCTGCACGATCGAATTTTGGGGATGAGCCTCGATGGTGGTGGCCATCTTACTCATGGTTATCACTTGTCTTTTTCGGGTCAAGATTATGAAAGTTATTCTTATGGTATTGATTCAAATACTGAAATGATCGATTATGACACAATTGAAAAATATGCTTTAGAAATCAAACCTCGTTTGATTATTGCAGGAGCCTCAGCTTATCCTCGCAAAATTGACTTTAAACGTTTTAGGGAGATTGCCGATAAAGTAGGAGCCTATCTTATGGTGGATATGGCTCATATTGCCGGTTTAGTAGCGGCCGGATTACATCAAAATCCTTGCCCTTACGCACACGTTGTAACATCGACCACGCATAAAACAATGCGCGGCCCGCGAGGCGGAATTATTTTAACTAACGATGAAGAACTTTATAAAAAGATCAATAAAACGGTCTTCCCCGGTGTTCAAGGAGGACCGCTTATGCATGTTATTGCCGCAAAAGCAGTCGCTTTTAAAGAAGCCTTAGATCCATCTTTTATCGAATATCAAAAGCAAGTGGTTAAAAATGCGGCAGCATTGGCAAATGAATTGAAAAATTTGCAATATCATGTTGTTAGCGGTGGCACTGATAATCATCTTCTTTTATTGGATGTAAAAAGCAGTGCTCATATTACCGGAAAGGTAGCAGAAACATTACTTCATAGTGTCAATATTACGTGCAATAAAAATACAATTCCAAATGATACCGAAAAACCTTTTTATGCCAGCGGTATTCGTCTTGGCACACCAGCTTTAACGACTCGTGGTATGAAAGAAGCAGAAATGATATTAATTGCAAGACTTATTGATAGGGCCTTAAAAAACAGCGAAAACGAAAAAGTGCTTTGCGAAATAAAGCAAGAAGTTATTAAATTAACTGAACGTTTTCCGTTAAACTATGATTAGTTTATCGATTTTTATAATTTTTAATTAGTAATTTCTGATAATTAGAATATTCATTAATCGTTATTTCTGGATTTCCGTTTTCATCGAGATTATTTTCATCAATTGAAACATTCATATTGTCTACATAGGCAGAAGTGCCTTCACTTTGACCTTGTAAATTTAAATAAACATTGTTAAAGAAAGAACCGACATCATTTAAAAATTTGTTATGCGACCAAAAGCTGTTGCTGTTATCCCATTCTTTAGTGATAGCAGAATCGATCCTAGAAGAAAAATCAGTATAGTAATTGTAATCTGTAATCGATAATAATTCTTTAATTGATGAAAAAACTTCGAAATAAGCAGAATATTGTAAGAAAGGATCGTCGCTGTTTAAAGTCACATAGGCAGCAATAAGATTTGCATCATCTTCGCGAGCGACGCCTTTGGCATGAGCAATTTCATGAGCATAGCAAAATGCAGCTTCGGCTATAGGAATATCTTTATTGATGCTTATTTCAACTGTCGGAGCAAAGAAATTGCCGGTTATGTGCATTTGAGACATAAACCAAGAGAAAAAAGCGTTTTTGACTTTAGGTTGATAATCAATAAAATAGTCACCTTCGATTTTATCAAATTCTTTGTTAATAATTTCTGAAAGTTCATCATTACTATAAGGATTTATAACAAGTCCGTTATCATCACGAGTTACTTTTTTTGAGACTTCGTTAAAAAGTTTAAGATGATATTCGGACATCTGTTTTATTTCTTGGCTTGAAACTTTCTCGGTATTGATATCGATAGGTAATTCACTTCTACCATAAGCAACACTGCCGGTGATAGTATAATATAAAGATACAAAAACTACTAAACAGACAACGGAAACGGCTTGATTAATAGCGCTTATCCATTTGAATTTTATTAATTTAATAATAAGCATTACAATGGTATAAATAATTAAAAGAATTGCGATGGCGACTAACAATTCAAATAAAGAAAAAGAGATGTTATTTGTTATTCCACCCATCCAATTATTATAAAAATTACCAAAAGCTTTTGTATACCAATCGCTAAAACCGGTATTAGATTTCAACGCTGTCAAAATGACGATAATGACAACCATAACCGCTATTGAAATACCTTTTGCAATTATCGAGATTAATTTCATTTAGATCACCAAAAATATTATATCACTTTTTAGAAAAAACTAGTAGAATTTTATTAGGAGGTACTTATGAAGAAATTTTTTCAAGAATTTAAAGATTTCATTAATCGCGGCAATGTTATCGATATGGCTGTTGGTGTAATTATTGGTAGTGCTTTTGGCAAGATTGTTACTGCGATGGTTGATGGAATCATTATGCCGCTTATCACTTTAGCGACTGGTGAAAGCGACATCAGTGGATTATCAGTGGTGTTAAACGGAGTAAACAAATATATTACTGATGAGAATGGTAGTCAAGTTTTAAATCCGGAAGCGGTTTTATTGAAATGGGGAAACCTTATTCAAGTAACAATCGATTTTCTATTAATTGCTTTGGTTTTATTTTCAATTGTAAAAATCGTTAATGTTATTCACCATCGTTTAAACCGTAAGAAGGAAGAAGCCGAAAAAATCAAAAAGGAAGAAGAAGCTAAATTAGCGGCAGTTGAAGCGGCAAAACCAACTCCGACAGAAGCTTTGTTAATTGAAATCAGAGATTTGTTAAAAAAAGACGAGGCTCAATAAATTATAGATTAAAAATATAAAACAAATATCCTGTACTTAAAGCGACAACGGCAAGGATGGATAAAGCGATTAATCCATCACGCCAAGTCGCTTTTTTCTTAAACAAAAAGATGATACCTAAGCCGGAATTGATTATTAAACCGGCAATAAGAGAACCAAAAGATAGGCCTCCTTTTAAAAATAATTCGGTGGTAAGAATTGAAGAAGAGCAATTAGGAATAAGACCTATTATAGTGGCTAAAAGAGGTCCTAATGCTTGATTGGTTTCTAAGAAAATCATGATATTGTTTTCGCCAATCCAATATATTAAAAGTCCGAAAATCAAATTTATAATTAAAACATACAGAAAAATTTTAAAAGTGTGAATTAAAGGATGAATTAGATGTTTATGAATTGGTGTTTCCGTTTTTTCTGTGACATTTGGTTCAATGTTCGCTGTTTTTTGTTTATTAATCAATTTGTTTGATAATAGATTATCGCACAAAAAGCCGATGACAAATCCTAAAATGAGCTTTGTAATAATTAAAGGTAAAACATATAGGGCTTTTGAAGCATCACTTAATAAGATAGGGATCGACTCATCGCTACAAGCAATAAAAATCGCAATTAAAGTTCCAAAAGAAATTCCTTTATCAATGTAAAGTTCTGAAGCGACAATTGAAAAACTACATTGTGGTATAAGACCGAGCAGTGATCCTAAAAACGGAGCATATTTATGATTTTGCTTTAAAAGCATAATTAGTTTTTGTTCAAAAAAAGAAACGATGACATAGATAAAAAAAGTGATGACAAACACTTTGAAACTATCGATTAAAGCATCTAATAAAATCTCAGTCATTTTCTTTCCTCTAAGCCTAGTTATTATGTGAAAATAGCAAGGTATTTACAACAAATAAAGAAAACTTAAATTATGTTTTAATCGTTTAACTTTAGTTGCTAATAAAGTAAAAGACTTTTTTGGATAAAAACGAATTTATTTTGTCAAATTATTTACATAAAAAATGGGTTTACTTAATTATTCTCATTGAGGACAAAGGGTAATTAATGTATAATATACATTACAGCAAATTGAAAGGAATAAAAATATGAACTTTTTAGATAAATTACTTCGAGTTGATAAAAGAGCTTTAAAGAAAATCGAAAAGAAGGCTGAGGCTGTTTTATCTTACGAAGATGAAATGAAAGCCTTAAGCGACGAAGAGCTAAAAGCTAAAACCGAAGAATTTAAAGATCGAATCCAAAACAAAGGAGAATCTTTAGATTCGATTTTACCAGAAGCCTTTGCAGTTTGCCGTGAAGCAGCGCGAAGAGTCCGAAATGAGTTTCCGTTTAAAGTTCAAGTTATGGGTGCTATTGTTCTTCACGAAGGCGATGTAGCCGAGATGAGAACCGGTGAAGGTAAAACTTTGACGGCAACGATGGCGGTTTATCTCAACGCTTTAACCGGTAAAGGAGTTCATATCGTTACCGTTAACGAATATTTGGCCGCCCGTGATTGCGAAAACATGGGAAAAATTTATAATTTCCTCGGGTTGTCGTGTGATGTCAATCTTCGTGAAAAAGATGTCTTGCAAAAACAAGCTGCATATAATGCCGATATTACTTACACGACGAACTCCGAATTAGGTTTTGATTACCTTCGTGACAATATGGCACAAAGCGTTAAACAAAGGGTGTTGCGTGGCTTAAATTTTGCGATTGTCGATGAAGCGGACTCGATTTTAATCGATGAATCAAGAACCCCGCTAATTATTTCCGGTGGTGAAAGAGCCGCCGCTTCGACTTATATCTTTGCCGATCGTTTTTGTAAATCACTGAAAAAAGATCGTGATTTTACAATCGATATTAAAACCAAAACTTGTGCCTTAACCGATTCCGGTGTCGATGCTGCTGAAAAAGCGTTTGGCGTAAAAAACATCTATAACCCTGAATACACAGAGTTAGTACATCGAATTCACCAAGCTTTAAAAGCTAATTACATCATGAAGAAGAATGTTGAATATATGGTTGCAAATGATGAAATTCATCTTATCGATCAATTCACGGGACGTGTTTTAAAAGGACGTGAATATTCTGATGGTTTGCAACAAGCCATTCAAGCAAAAGAGAATGTCAAAATTAAATCTGAAACGATTACGATGGCGACAATCACATATCAAAACTTCTTTAGAATATACAATAAACTTGCGGGTATGACCGGTACTGCTAAAACCGAAGAAGAAGAGTTTGAAAAAATTTACAATATGCACGTCACGTGCATTCCGACTAATATGCCGATCATTCGTTACGATGATACTGACTTGGTGTATGGAAGTAAGGAAGCTAAGTTTAAAGCCTTAGTTGAAGAAGTCAAAAGAAGACATGCAATCGGACAACCGATTTTGATAGGTACCGCTTCCGTTGAAATGTCGGAACTTGTTCATGATTTATTGGTAAAAGAAAACTTACCGCATGAAGTCTTAAATGCTAAAAATCACGAAAGAGAAGCTCATATTATTGAAAAAGCCGGAGAAATGGGTGCGATTACTTTAGCGACAAACATGGCCGGTCGTGGTACCGATATTAAATTAGGCAAAGGAGTCACAGATATAAAATCCGATGAAATAAAATATCCGGCCGGACTTTGTGTTTTAGGTACTGAAAGACACGAATCGCGTCGTATTGACAATCAGTTACGAGGTCGTTCTGGACGTCAAGGTGATCCAGGATATTCGCGTTTCTTTGTTTCGGTGCAAGATGATTTGTTGCTGAGATTCGGCTCTGATTTTTTGCAAACGCTCTTTGCTAAATTGGGTGATGAAGCTCTTGACAATAAGATGGTCACCAATGCCATAACTTCCGCTCAAAAGAAGATTGAAGGTCAAAACTTCGATACACGAAAATCCTTGCTTGACTACGATGATGTTTTAAGACAACAAAGAGAAATCATGTATAAAAAGAGAGATAAGATTTTGTTCTCTGAAGAAATTCAAGAGTTGATTAAAGAATTTTTCAATACTACAGGTGCGGCAATTGTCAAGCGTTCTTTAAATGTTGAAAGCAATGGCGATGAAGTCATTAATCCGGAGCTTCTAAAATCTAATTTGGAACCAAAGTTTTTACCTAACGGAAGCTTTGATCCTTCCGGTTATGAAGATGCGCCAATTGACGAAGTAAAAGAAGAAATTGCTGAAATTATTTTTGCCTTTTATCAAAGAAGACGTAAAGAATGGCCCGATGAAATTGCGAACCAAGTAGAAAAACAAGTAGCGCTTCGCTTTGTCGATCGAAATTGGACGGTTCATATTGATTCCATGGCTAAATTAAGAGAAGGCATTCATTTAAGATCGTACGCTAATCAAAATCCGTTACAAGATTATGTGAACGAAGGATTTAAGATGTTTGAACAGATGTCAGATACTATCGCTGAAGAAGTGGTATTCAATCTTTTAAATGTTCAAGTTCACATTAAAACACCAGAAGAGATAGAGCAAGAGCGCTTAGAAAGAGAAAAAGCGGCATTAGCAAATGCAAAAGCTAATGATTCTAGTGAAGAACCGGAAAAAAAAGTTAATAACGAGACAAACTAATCGATAAAAGGATGTGATAAAATGTTAGAACTATTCGAGATTAAAAGCATTCTTAACAAATGTCAAAAAAACATTAAGGAATTAGGTGATTCACTTTGACATCACTACACTTATAGAAGAAGCCGCAAAACAAGAAACTTTAATGGCGTCTGATTCTTTTTGGAATGACCAAAAAGCGGCCTTGGCGATTGTCAATGACTTAAATGAAAAGCGGGATAAAATCAACGCGTATCAAAAATTAAATAGCGATTATGAAGAACTAAAAGAAACCTTTGATTTATTGAAGGAAACATATGATCAAGAACTTCATGAATTTTTGGCGTCTTCTTTAATGGAACTAGAGAAAAATATCGATGCTTTTGAAACGACAATTTTATTTTCCGGACCTTTCGATAAAGAAAACGCAATTTTAGAATTGCATCCTGGCGCAGGCGGAACTGAATCGCAAGATTGGGCGGAAATGTTATATAGAATGTATATTCGTTTTGCTGAGCAAAAAAATTTCAAAGTGCAAATGCTTGACTATCAAGATGGTGATGAAGCGGGTATCAAAAGTGTTTCATTTATTATCAAAGGTCGCAATGCATATGGTTTATTGAAATCTGAAAAAGGCGTGCATCGATTAGTGAGAATTTCGCCGTTTGATGCTTCAGGGCGTCGCCATACTTCATTTGCTTCGGTTGAAGTTACTCCGGAAATAAAAGATACTGGTGACATCATCGTTGAAGAAAAAGATTTAAAAATAGACACATATCGTTCTTCTGGGGCTGGTGGACAAAATGTCAACAAGACTGAATCAGCGGTAAGAATAACACATCTGCCGACAGGAATTGTGGTCAATTGCCAAAATGAGCGAAGTCAAATACAAAATCGAGAAATCGCTATGAATATTTTAAAATCACGGCTTTTTCAAAGACAAGAGCAAGAACGTCTTGCCGAGTTGAATAAATTGCGGGGTGAACAAAAAAATATCGAATGGGGATCTCAAATACGATCCTATGTATTTTGTCCTTATACGATGGTTAAGGATCATCGCACCGATTATGAAACGGGTGATGTACAGTCAGTCTTAGACGGCAACATCGACGGGTTCATCAATAGTTATTTAAAAATGGAGGTCGGAAAAAATGATCAACAATAAAAAAGAATTGAAACTCCGCATCCTTCATACGTTATTGGTTATTTTAGGAAACGTAATCTTAGCTTTTGGCGTTGCGGTTTTTTTGGTTCCTTATAATATTGTAAGCGGCGGCATTGCAAGTATTGCTTTGATTTTTCAAGGAGCGTTTGGATGGAACATCAATGTGTCTTTAATCGTGATTACGTGGGCTTTCTATATTTTAGGAGCAGTTTTATTAGGTAAAAAGTTCGCTGTTCAAACCATCATTGCAACGATAGTATATCCTTTGGCTTTTTCATTGTTTTTGTCTTTGCAACAACAAACACCGATTTTACACTTAGATGTTACGAATAGTGTCAACCTTCTTTTAGCCTCGATATTCGGAGGTTCATTGACGGGTATTGGAGTCGCGATTACTTTTTTAGGTGGTGGATCGACTGGAGGAGTCGATATTATCGCTTTAATATTACAAAAATACTTTAATTTTAAATGTTCTATCGTTTCTTTTATAGTAGATGCAGTTACGATTCTCTGCGGATTTTTTACATATAACGATTTGTCACTCGCTTTGATTGGTATTATATGTGCCGCTTTAGCGGCGATGTTTGTCGATAAAATATTTCTTGGAACCGGTAATTTTTATATCGCCTATATCATTTCGCCTAAGTGGAAAGAAATAAACGAATTCATTTTGGCTAAACTTGAGCGAGGAACAACGCTAGTTGATTCAATAGGTGGATATTCCGGTGAAGATAAAAAAATGATTCAAGTTTCTTTTTCGGCAAACGAGTATGTTATATTACAAGAAGCAATTTCTAGCATTGACTCAAAAGCGTTTATGAGTATCATCAAAGCGCATGAAGTTAAAGGCGAAGGATTTAATCCGTATATAAAACACAAAAAAAATCGATTATTAAAAACACAAAAAGAGGATGAAGATTATGGAAACAAAGAAAGAGAAAATTAGCGAAGGTAAAAGAGTCTATATCGCTCTTACTAGTTTGATGGCGATAACCTTTTTAGGTGTTGGAATTCTCGTAGGTTACAATATCGATCGAACAGAAACTCAAGATACTTCTATTAACGAATCTTCTTATGAAGATTTTGTGCAAAAATTTCTCGATATGTATGAATTGATTTATGATCAGTCACTTTATAGTATCGATAAAGAGGATTTAATAAACGGAGCGATTGATGGAATGTTAAATGTCTACAATGATCCATATACCTTTTATACTCTTAATTCTAGTGATCAACATTTAGGTACAAGTGGCGTTGGTCTTGGTATTGTCCGTTCTCCTTATAATGGTAATTGCCTTATCACTCAAGTTATTGAAGGATCTCCGGCCGCGAAAGGCGGATTAAAAGAAAAGGATATCATTTATAAAATTGCCAAATTAGATGAAAATAAAGACATTATAGAAAACTCAGAGAAAATGTTAAATCAATTTTCTTATTTAGATTGGACCGCGGAAGTTTTCAATTTTGAAGATAAGGATTGCGTAAGAATTTATTATCTTCGTGATAATGAAGAAAAAGTGACAGATGTTACTGTTGGAACTTATATGACAACCAACGTTTCTTTTTCGGCCAAAAAAATCGATGGAAAAGTGGAAGCATACATTAAGATTTCCTCTTTTTTAGGGATGGGTGTTGGAGAAATATCACCGGTCGATGAATTGAATGGGGTATTAAATACGATTGTGACAAATTACGGGGAAATTGATCATTTGATATTTGATGTGCGTGAAAATGGTGGCGGATATGTTTCAAATTTTGTAAATTCGATGGCGTACTTTGTCGATGATGGAACTACCGTTATGCGTTATCGTTATCGTGATGGAAGCATTCAAGAAGTAAAGACTAAAGATTGGAAAGATATGAAAAAATATAGTGCGAATCACTATACGGTAATCGTCAACGAAAATACGGCTTCCGCAGCCGAAAGTTTTGCACTAGCAATGAAAGATCTTTTAAATGCTACGATCGTCGGGCAACAAAGTTATGGAAAAGGAATCGCGCAAAATCTTAAGTATTATGATGATGAAAGTGTTTTAAGATATACTTTTGCAGAAACTTTGCCTCCTTTTAGTGAAGGAATCAACTTAAAAGGAATTACCCCGGATGTGATAGTTGGTTATCCGAAAGAAGAAAAATACATTTATCGAGGATATGTTGAAGGTAAGGCTTCCAATGATCTCCTTTCGCTTGAAAGCAAAGAATTGATTGTTAAACAGATCAATTTAGTGATGAATCAAAAGTTCGATTCCTTTAATACAGCCGTTGTGGCCTTTCAAGAAGCATATGATCTTGAAACAAATGGTGAATTTAATAAAGTTACCGCGGATTATTTGCAAATGAAGATATATGACATTTATCTTCAAATATCCGAAGAGATTTTAGAAGTTGCGCGAGGTAATTAAGATGATAGAGCGAAAATTTGAAGTAGTTTCGCCTTACAAACCAACCGGTGATCAACCTCAAGCAATTGAAGAACTTTGCAAAGGTCTTGAAGAAGGCAAAAAATTTCAAGTGTTATTAGGGGCAACCGGTACTGGAAAAACTTTTACGGTTTCTAAAGTGATAGAAAAGGTCAATCGTCCAACTTTAGTGTTGGTTCACAACAAAACTTTAGCCGGTCAACTTTATGCAGAATTTAAAGAACTTTTTCCTAATAATCGAGTGGAGTATTTTGTTTCGAATTTTGATTTTTATCAACCTGAAGCGTATCTTCCAAGCAGCGATACATATATTGAAAAAAACGCTTTAATGAACGAAGAAATCGAAATAATGAGAAGTTCGGCGATTAATTCGATTTTAGAACGACGCGATACGATTATCGTAGCTTCTGTCGCTTCGATTTATGGTCTAACTGATCCAGCCGAATATCGTTCGTTAGTTTTTTTCTTACATAAAGGAGAAGAAATCGACCGCAAGGAGTTGATTGAGCGACTTATAAATGCTCAATACATCAGAAACAATTTAGATTTAGGACCGGGAAGTTTTAGAGTAAACGGCGATGTAATAGAAATCGCTCCACCTTCCACTACAGAATCTACCATTAAAATACTTCTCGATGAAGATAGTAAAATCGATGAAATTTTAGAAGTTGAACCATTGACTGGTGTTGTCAAACATACCTTTAATGAATTCCCGATTTTTCCGGCTCACGAACATGCTTCGACTCAAGAACGGATCAACAAGGCTGTGGAAACCATAAGAGAAGAATTAGTTGAACGCTTGGGATACTTTCATAAAGAAAATAAGTTTTTGGAAGAAGAAAGATTAGATCAACGAACGAGACGTGATATGGAGGCCCTTTTGGAATTTGGAATATGTCCCGGTATTGAAAATTATGCGCGTCATATCGATCAAAGAAAACCAGGCGAGACTCCATATACTCTTTTTGATTATTTACCTAAAGATTATCTTCTGATCGTCGATGAATCGCATGTCACTTTTTCGCAGGTTCGCGGAATGTATAATGGTGATCGGTCACGAAAGGAAACTTTGGTCGAATACGGATTTAGATTGCCTTCGGCTTTAGACAATCGACCATTAAATTTTGATGAATTCGAAAATAAAATAAATCAAGTTATTTGTACTTCGGCTACTCCCGGAGATTATGAATTAGGAAAAACCGGTGGCGAAGTTACTCAGCAAATCATTCGTCCGACCGGCTTACTTGATCCATTGGTAGAAGTTAAAGACGTCGATAATCCGGTATATGATTTAATCGGAGAAATCGATAAGGTTATTGAAAGAAATGAAAGAGTAATGGTCGTAACATTAACCATTCGTGATGCTGAAAATTTAACTTCTTATTTAAAACAACAAGGCTATAAAGTTTCATATTTACATAATGAAACAAAAACTCTTGAAAGAACCGAGATCATTTATCAGTTGCGAAAAGGTAAATACGATGTTTTGATTGGAATCAATCTTTTAAGAGAAGGTTTGGATATTCCAGAAGTTAGCCTTATAGCGATTTTAGATGCAGATAAAGAAGGATTTTTACGTTCTGAAAGATCTTTGATTCAAATTATTGGAAGAGCGGCAAGAAACGAACACGGACGAGTGATTATGTACGCTAAAAACATCACCGATTCAATGAGTGGGGCTATTAAAGAAACCAATCGTCGCCGGGCTATTCAAGAAGCATATAATATCGAACATCATATTGTACCGCGTACTATTGTTAAAGAAATTAGAGCGCCATTACATGTGGTAGATAATATGCTCGATAAACCGAGCAAATTCAAAAACGCGAAGATGACCAAAACCGAAAAAGAGAAGACTATTCGATCAGTTGAAAAAGAAATGCGAGAAGCGGCACGCAATTTAGATTTTGAAAAAGCAGCGACGCTCCGAGATATCTTGTTTGAATTAAAGGGTGAATAAAAAAAGGAATCGCGAAGATTCCTTTTTAACTTAATTGATTACGAATATAATCATCGACAGCTTCCGGCTGAATTCCTAATGCATTGGCAAACTCATCATTAACATTGCTTACCAATGAAGAGAAGTACTCTTTCTCTTGTGAAGAAAGATGTTTCTTCTCATTTTGCAATTCTTTAGAGATTAAATATAGAGATTTTATTAATCGTATTTGCATTTTTAAGTCGCCAGATTGATATAATTCGGCAAAACTTTGCTTCCTTAAGCGAGCATCAAAAATTAAAAGAGGTTCAATTGAAGGGAGACTTGAAATTAGCTCAATAGTCTGGTTTTTGGTTAAAACATGACGCATTAATTCTTCAGCATGATCTTTTGGAATTCGGATTACTAATGATCGCTTGTTTCTTTCTTTAAATAAAGGCTCTAAAGTAAAGTAACTTATTTCTCCTTTGCCAAAATCAAAAGTTTCTTCTTTGATAATTTTGCAAACGCCAGAATTTTTCGTAGCTACAATATCAGATATTTTGAACATAAAAACCTCCTTCTACTTATATTTTAGCTTTTTTTTAAAAGTTATTTCTAATTGAATTTTTGAAAAAACACAAAAATTTTAGGATTCATTAGCAATATGAAATGGTTTTTGCAAAAAATTGACAGTTTTTTGATATTTTGCTCGATTTATAGCAATAATGGAAAACAGTCCTTTGCAACTTGACAGGTTGTAAGGAGTTTGATATAAAGTTGATATGAAAATTTTAAACGGCTAACTATATATAGTTAGATAAAAGGAGCAGTATCTTAATGAAAATGTTTTTAGAAAAGAATAAACACATCATCTCTTTAAGTGCGATTACAATAACATTTTTCTTGTTTTGGCTCTTTTCTTTTTTATCGACTAAAAATATTATTGATTCAAGAATAAGCGAACCTTTAGAAGGGGTAGCATATATTTTATGCGGTACCGCTATTGGGACTTTATTAATTTTTGTTGAAGATATGTTTTATACCATTTCAATTGCTGCTTTTTTTTCTTTTTTGACCGCACAAATCTATGGGCTTAAAACGATTCCGATTCCATTAATTGTTTCTTTGGCAATTATTGTCGTGGGAATTATTGTTTCCAGTATTAAAAATCGTTTTATAATCAAGAAAGGACCATTCTTTTCGGGAGTTGTGGCTTTGGCCGCTGCATGCGTTTTAGGGGGGTTGTTTAATTTTACTGATTCATATTGGATTCAATTGTTTGGAGTTCTTGCAATGGCTTTTGGAGTAGCTTTTGTTTATATTTTTTTAACGTCGCATAGAAAGGTTGAATTTAAAGAACTTGCTTATATTTTCACTTTTTTAGCAATATACATAAGTTTGCAATGTTTTGTTTGCATTTTAACACAGCCTGATCCACGTATGGGACTACTTAAAAAATGCATTGATCTTGGATGGGGTGTTGCTAATAATGTCGGGATGATATTATTGATGATTTTACCATTTAGTTTTTATTTATCACATATTGAAAATGGAACCAAGAAAATAATTTTCACTTTCGTTTCATATTTGATTATTTTGACAATTTATTTCACCTATTCGCGTGGGGCTATTGTAAGTTTGGTATTAGAACTTATCGGATTACTGATATACCGCTATTTTATTAGTAAAAATAAACAAAAATACCTTGTTTTAAATGGCAGTATTATTGCTGCGATCATAATTTGCTTTACAATGTTTGCCATTATAAAACCAGGTGATCTTCAAATTATGATTGAAAACTTTTCCGGTGGAATAAAAATTGATAGTTTAAATGGAAGATCTCCTATTTATGAACAATTTTTTAATCAGTCCTTTGATCGATTTGTTTTTGGTCACGGCATGTTTGCACCATTGGATTTTAGAATCGATGTAGCTGAGGGACAGTATCAATGGGGACACGGCACTTTTATTCATACGTTTTATACGATGGGATTTGTCGGTCTTATTGCGTTGGTATTCCATTTGTATCAAAAGTATTATTATCTTTTCAAAGAGCATTCGGTGGCGACAATTTTGGTGGCGATCGGATTTTTAGGATCGGGATTTTATGGATTGTTTGATGTTAGTTATTATTATATCAGCTATATGATTTTATTGATGCTTATTTTAGCTTACGTTCCTATCGATAATGCGTTTAAAGAGGGCGAAGATCCAATAAAGAGTAAATTAAAAAAATTATTCCTTAAACTAAGAAAACACGATTAATTTTGCAAGAGAACACTATATAAATAAGTCTTTTACTAACTTTTGGTAATGTGTTATATTAATTCATTCTTTACTAAGTACGCATTACTATATTAAAAAAATTCGATATTTAAAGGTAGGGTTTTTAAAAACTAAAAAACATACCACAAATAAGCAAAAACCATCAAAGTATACCTCAATGTTACTTTAAAGTATACTTTATAGTTACTTTTTTTGTAAACTTTAAAGCGAACTTTAAAATTAATAATTCATAAAATTTATTATTGATTTACTCCCCAAAAAAGAAAACCATGTCAAACTTTCCTATTTTTTAATCAACGAGTTTTTATTGTAATTAAAATTTAATCGAAAAAATCGTAAAAGAGTTGATTAGTATTTCCTTTTTATTTCAACAATATCGTTAAAATAAATCTTTGTTTTATCATTAAAATAAATAATTCTTATGAATTACTTTCAGAATAATAAATTCTTTTTTTACAAGACTTATATAGTTAATCTTTAATAAACATTGTCAAATATAATGGAAAACATTTATATTTTGGATTAGAACAATTAACATTGTTCATGGATAATTTGATTCCATATTCTAAGTTTTGCTTTTCTATAACATTAAGTAAACTTTTTGATTTAGTATTTGTTCCAGCTTTTACTTCAATCGGTACAATTTTATCATCTAGTGAAACTACAAAATCAATTTCTAAACGATCATCACGACGATAATAATAAGGAATTAAGCCATTACAAACAAGAATTTGAGCAATAACATTTTCAAACAAAGCCCCTTTAAAGATTCCTATTTCACCAGCTAATATCTTTCCTTGTAGATTTTTACCACCATACATAGCTAGTAATAAACCAGTATCCATGAAATATAATTTGAAACAAGATTTATCTTGATATGCTCTTAAAGGAATATCAAATGTTTTCAAACGATATATTTTATTAATTAGCCCAGCATCTTCAATCCATTGGATACTAGAATAATAACGGCTTGATTTACCTCCAGTTTTAAGCAAGTTATATTGAAATTTTTTATTATCCATTGCTAATTGATCAGGAATCGAATTATAACATTCTCTAACTCTTTCTTTGACTAAACTTGTCGAATATTTAGCAATATCTTTGCTATAGTTATCAATAATTTCTTGTTGTTTTTTAACTACTAGTCCAATATTATTAGTTTCTATAAAGGTTTGTACTACTTCTGGCATACCGCCAACAACAATATACTGTAAAAATAAATTATTATAAATATTATGTAATCCTTCTGGTACCATTTTTTCGTTTTTATAATATTCTTCAAGATCTTTAATATGACTATCCTTATATTTATTGGCCCATAAGAATTCTTTAAATGACAAGGGTTTTAAATATATTGTTTCAACATAACCTACCGGATATGATGATACACTATTTAAAGTAACACCAAGCATCGAACCTGTAGCAATTACATCATAATTACCATCTTGAGCAAATGATTTTAAGGCTGTTATGGCTCTTGGGCATTTTTGAACTTCATCTAAAAATATAAGAGTTCTCTTAGGAATTATTATATTATCAACATCGTAAGCCGATAATCGCTTTAGAAGTTGTTTTATAGTTAAATTGTCTTCAAATATTTTATTAGCATTATCATCAATTTCAAAATTTACTTCAAAAATATTGTCATAAAATTTTTTAGCAAATTCTCTAACTAAATAAGTCTTTCCCACTTGCCTAGGGCCATAAATAATTAATGGTTTTCCTTTATGATTTTGTTTCCAATCTATTAGATTTTCCATTGCTTGTCGTTCCATAAATAGCACCCTCCTTACAATGAGATAGTATCACAACTTCAAAAAAGTGGCAATTAGATATTAAAAATGCTTCAAAAAAAAGGAAAATCTTGTATTAAAGTACTTCAAAAAAAAGGAAATCATACCAAACATTTCTATTTTTTCTTTTAACCAATGATCTATGTCAACAATTTTTATTTCTTAATATAAATAATCATTTTTAGATGTTTTTATTCAAAAAATCCTATGGTCTTATGGTCTACACAGTTAACAAACTATCACAACCCGCTATAAAAAGAAAAAAATCGTTCTATTATTTTTTATAATAGAACGAGATTCTCTTTCCTGGTGGAGGTGACGGGAATTGAACCCGCGTCCGAAGATCGCCACATGTATAGTCCTACAACTTAGTTTACTGCTAATGTTCATCTAAGCTAAGAACAGTAAACGAATCTAACTTAGACTAACCTATAATGTTTTCGTAATGATCTTATAGATATCGAACATTCTTATTCTCTCTTTTTACGCCATCCTTTCACTTAGAGACCCAGCAAAAGGTGACGGCTTGCTTCCCGAATTATGGGACTCGATTTGAGGCTAATTAAGCAGCGAAAGCAAATGATTGTGTTCTGTTGCCGTTTATAGGCTTGTGGTCTTTAACGCGACCGACCGGTTGCACTGTACATTCTGCGTATCCCCGTCGAAACCGGAACACCCCCATGTAAATAGTATACCTTCTTTAAAAAGGCTATATAAGTATAACAAGCACTAATTTACTTCGCAAGATATAAATTTATACGTTTTTGCTAAAGAACCTTAAATCTTTAATATTTTACTACCTTTTACTTTGTAGTTTAACTATTTGACAAACAGGAAGATTAAATAGTAAACTTGGTATGAAAGGTAGGAATACAGAATGTTAGAATATAAATTTGACACGCAACTATTGATTGAAGGAAAAGGATTAGACGAAGATAAGATTAACGATTACATTACCGAAAATTTTAAAGGCGATTGTCTTTTGGCTGTCGGAGATGATGAACTTATTAAGATTCATTTTCATACAAATGAACCTTGGAAAGTCCTTGAATATTGTGCGTCTTTAGGCGAAATTTACGATATCGTAGTCGAAAATATGGAACGTCAATCAAATGGATTAAAAGGCTAATTGGGATGTTATATAAAAATGTTACCCATGGATTTCCACCGGTAATAGATAAAGATTCTAAAATATTAATATTAGGAAGTTTTCCCTCGGTTAAATCGAGAGCGGAAAACTTCTTTTATATGCACCCTAACAACCGTTTTTATGCGATGTTAGAGAAAGTTTATGGCGATAATTTTACAGAGCGAAATATTGAGAAAAAAATAAATTTACTAAAAAATAATCATATTGCTTTATATGATATGGTGGAACAATGTGACATTGTTGATTCAAAAGATCAAGAAATTACTAATGTGAAAGTGACGGATATTCCCTTGATGATAAAAGGAACCAATATCGAAAAAATTATTTTAAACGGAAAAAAAGCTTATGAACTTTTTTTAGAGTATTATTCTTCGCTAGGAAAAAAAGTTTATTATCTTCCTTCGACATCTTCAAGTAACGCGCGATATAGCCTTGATAAGTTGGTTGATATTTATCGGAAGATTCTCGTTGATTAAATTGGGCTCTTTTAAATATCTATGAAACAAGATAAAATAATATTGTCTAAAAAAGTGAGGTAAGTTATGGCAATTGTCGGAATCGATATTGGTGGTATGTCCATTAAACTAGGAATCGTATCCATCGAAGGAAAAATTTTAGAAAAAATTAATTTTAAAGTCGACTATAAAAAATTATCTAGCGACCAAGTAATTGAAATGATTAAAGATCATATTTTGATGCTTTTAGATAAAAGCAAGTTCAGTAAAAATGATCTTGAAGGAATTGGAATCGGATGTCCGGGAGCGATAAATGCCCCTAAAGGAGTTGTCGACTATGCGAATAACCTCGGATGGGTTAAAGTGCCGCTTGTTGCAAAACTAAAAGAATATTTCAATGTTCCGATTTATATCTCGAATGATGCAAATGTCGCTGCTTTAGGCGAAGCGATTTACGGATCAGGCAAACAATATAATAATTCGGTGATGATTACTCTTGGAACCGGGGTCGGAGGCGGTATTGTCATTGACCATCGTTTGTTTGAAGGAAATGAAGGCAAAGGTGCTGAACTTGGTCATATGGTTATTGAAGTCGATGGTAAAGAATGCTCTTGTGGACGCAGGGGTTGCTTTGAAGCTTACTCTTCGGCAACTGCGCTTATTGAAAGCACGAAAAAGGCAATGATAGAAAATCAAACTTCTCAAATGTGGCAAGAAGTTGCCGGAAATTTAGATAAAGTAGATGGTAAATTGGCGTTTGAATATTATAAAAAAGGCGATTTGGTAGCTAAAGAAGTTATCGACAATTATATTCATTATTTAGGAGAAGGACTATTAAATATTTGTAATATTTTTAGACCGGAAGCGATTCTTTTAGGTGGTGGTATTTCCGCCCAAAAAGATTGTCTTTTAAATCTATTAGAACCATATTTGGAAGAGCGATTCTATGGTTATCGGCAAAGCCCGAAAGTCGCTCTTAAAATTGCCACATTAGGTAATGATGCCGGAATTATCGGTGCGGCCGCGTTAGTTCTTCAAAATGCTATCGTTAAATAAACGACGATTGGCGAACGCGATTTGAATTTTTGTTGAAATTGATAAAAGCACAGCATACAATGTAAACAAATAGAGATAATCTGAGGTGGAAATGGATCTACGACCACGGACCTTAAGCAAGTCGATGAACGAGCTGATCGACGTTCCGGATGGCTCTATTTTTTATTTTGAATAAATGAATGGCTAACGCGATTTATCTTTTTTATAAAATCCAAATGAGGTTATTGAACTCATGATAATATATTTCCAAAACAAAAAGAGGGTTATAAACCCTCTTAATACTACCTTAAGACTCTTAGTTTGCCTTATATGTAAAACTAAAAGTAAATGATTTAAACGGAGCAAAAAAATATTTTCGCTTGCCGTTTGAATGTATGGGGTCTATTATTTGACCTCAATGGCCTGAACCGGGCAAGATTCAGCAGCTTCATTAACGCTAGCTTCTAATTCTTCTGGGAGTTCGGTTTCATTGCCTAAAATGTTTTCTGCTAAACCATCATCGCCGAATCCAAAGACCGCTGGTGCAATTGAAGTACAAAGACCACAACCGACACAAACAGCTTTGTTAACTGCACATTTCTTTGCCATATAAATATCCTCCTTGAATAATACGCCATTATTATATAGCCATTGAATTCTTTTTTCAATCATAAAATGAGGATATACCAAAGCTACAATTATTAAAAATTCTTATTAGAAATCAAAATTAACTGAATAAAAAGATTTTTACTAAATGTTAATTTTGCAAAAAAAAGACTTTTAATTTATGACGATTGTTCTATGATTTTAAGGTTACTTTGGATACAACCTGACTTCCGTCGATTAAGTCAAAAACTAGTGAACAATTAAAAATCAGAGTCAAAGAATTTTAAAATATCGGAGTGAGTAAGATGGAGATTGTCTAATTTAGAAAGGCCCAACTTTTGTTTAATAAGTTGTAAAGTTTTAGAATTTTTAATTGTAGAGATGTATTCCCGTTTTTAGGATTTAGCGCCTCAAAAATTTAGGAAAAGGGGAAAAAAGGTAAGGAGTTAATTACTAAAGTAA
>CANQWG010000023.1 GCA_947627505.1 uncultured Bacilli bacterium
ATGATTGAAGAAGGCTCTTTTATTATAAATTGTAATTTTATTTCTATTTGCAACATTTTCTTCCCGTTTCTCTCTTTATTTGTTGCACTTGCTTTTATAATTAACACTTTATTACAAAAATCAAAAATCTTGTTGACTATGGTCTATAAAGTTTTGTATAATGCCAAAGTCGACGCTTTTATACTGCACGCGTTGAAGTGGAAGATTGCTAAACACCGACATCCGTTGTCGTTGATTTAGGTAACTTGCACCGAGCGTAAATGTCTAGCCAAGATTTAGACAAGGAGGAAATTATGGCAAAAAGTAAAAAGATTAGAATTCGCTTAAAAGCTTACGATCACAACACTCTCGATCTTTCCGTTTCAAAGATCGTTCAAGCAGCGAAAAACACAGGAGCATCTGTTGTTGGACCAGTACCGCTTCCAACGGAAAAGCAAGTGTACACAATTTTAAGAGCAGTCCACAAATATAAGGATGCAAGAGAACAGTTCGAAATTAGAACGCATAAGAGATTGATCGATATCATCAATCCTACAAAGCAAACCATCGATACTTTAACTCGTTTGGATTTGCCGAGTGGTGTCGATATCGAAATTAAGTTATAAGGAGGCAGGAACGATGAAATCAATCGTAGGACGTAAAATGGGGATGACCCAGGTGTTCGGTAAAGATGGCAAAATGTATCCTGTTACCGTTATTGAAGTGTTACCAAACGTTGTCACTCAAGTAAAAACCAAAGAAAAAGATGGATATGATGCGATTCAAGTCGGTTATGAAGACAAAAAAGAACAACGCTGCAATAAAGCAGAGTTAGGAATTTTTAAAAAGGCTGGAGTTGCCGCAAAATATGAACTTAAAGAATTAACCGGCGATGAGATGAAATACGGAGTCGGCGAAGAGATCAAAGCTGATATTTTTAAAGCCGGCGATATCATCGACGTAATCGGCGTCAGCAAAGGTAAAGGATTTACCGGCGCAATCAAACGTTATCATTACACGATAGGCCCAAAAGGACATGGTTCAGGATATCATAGAGGTCCCGGTTCCTTTGCGACCAATGGTAGATGTAATAACCGTGTGCATCCGGGTAAGAAAATGGCCGGTCATCACGGCAATCAAAGTGCGACGATTCTTAATTTGCTCGTTGTCGCAGTTGATGCCGAAAAGAACGCTATTTTAGTGAAAGGCGCAGTCCCTGGAGCTAAGAAATCAATCGTGACTTTAAGAAGCGCCGTTAAGACACAAAAAAATGTCGAAAAAGTTCAAGAACTTGTCAATTATGCTGCTTCCGGCAGTGAAAACAATTAATAGCCTGTAACGGAAAGGAGAAATAAAGATGGCAGAAAAAGCAAATAAAGTTACTTTGCCGGTTGTTAATCAAACCGGTGAAGAAGTTAACAAAGTTAGCTTAAGCGACGAAGTGTTCGCTTGTGAAGTTAACAACCAAGTAATGTTCGACGCCGTTCAGGTTTATCAAGCCAATATGCGTCAAGCGACAGCAAAAACAAAAACTAGAGCTGAAGTTTCTGGAGGCGGTAAAAAACCATTCCGTCAAAAAGGGACTGGACGTGCAAGAGCGGGTTCAACTCGTTCCCCGTTATGGAGACATGGTGGAATCGTATTTGGTCCTAAAGGTAATCAAAATTTTAAATTATCGATGAATAAAAAAGCTCATGATGTTGCATTGAAATCAGCATTATCGATGAAAGTCGCTGAAAAAGATTTGATCGTAGTTGACGCTTTCAATTTTGAAACCCCGAAAACAAAATCGATGGTTGAAGTGATGCAAAAAGTCAATATGAAAACTAAATCTTTGATTGTTATCGCGGAAGATAACGATAACCTCGTTGCTTCTAGCCGCAATATTCCGGGAGTTATCGTAACCGGAATCGACAATTTAAGTGTTTACGATATCTTAAATACACAAAGTTTAGTGATGACTTTAGAAGCGATTAAAGCAGTTGAGGAGGTGCTCAAATAATGGCAAGAGCAAAGAAAGCTGTTGAAGAAGTCGTTGAAGAAAGAAAATTTGCGGCACCTAAAGCCGAAGACTTCGATGTGATCATCAAACCGATCGTCACTGAAAAGACGATGAATCTTCAAAAAGAACAAAAGAAAATTACTGTTGTTGTTAAAAAAGATGCTAATAAAGCGCAAATCAAACTTGCGTTTGAAGCGATCTTCAATGTTAAAGTCATTGATGTAAAAGTCATGAATGTGGCTCCAAAAGCCAAGAGAGTCGGACGTTATGAAGGTAATGTTGGCGGATATAAGAAAGCGATTGTAACTCTTGATCCAAGCGAAAACCTCGATGTCCTCAGTGAATAGCCCGAATGCGGCGATATAAAAAATAAATATAGGAGAAAAAAACATGCCAATTAGAAGTTATAAGCCGACGACACCATCCCGTCGTCACATGACTAACTCTACGTTTAGCGAAATTACTACTAGTACTCCTGAGAAAAGCTTATTAGTTTCACTTTCAAAAACTGGAGGTCGTAATAATACTGGAATGATTACGACTCGCCATATCGGCGGTGGTCATAAAAGAAAATATCGTATCATCGATTTCAAAAGAAATAAAGATGGTATTCTAGGCAAAGTAAAAACGGTCGAATATGATCCAAATAGAAATGCTAACATCTGCTTAATTAATTATGTAGATGGCGAAAAAAGATATATTTTAGCCCCTAAAGGATTGGAAGTTGGAGATACCGTCGTTTCTGGCGAAGAAGTCGACATTAAAGTCGGTAACGCCTTAGAATTAGGAAATATTCCAGAAGGTACTATGGTTCACAATGTGGAACTTTCACCAGGCAAAGGCGGACAACTCTGCCGCGCTGCTGGAACTTCCGCACAAGTCCTTGGTAAAGAAGGAAAATATGTTTTGGTTCGTCTTGCTTCTGGGGAAGTAAGAAAAATTTTAGCCAAATGTCGTGCGACTGTCGGTGTTGTCGGAAATGAAGATTACAATTTGATTAATTTCGGCAAGGCCGGTAAATCGAGATGGTTAGGTGTTCGTCCGACCGTTCGTGGTTCTGTCATGAATCCGAATGATCACCCGCACGGCGGCGGTGAAGGTAAATCGCCTGTCGGCCGTAGCGCACCACGTACTCCGTGGGGCAAGAAAGCTCTTGGTGTTAAGACTCGCGACACTAAGAAAGCCAGCAATAAATTAATCGTCAGAAGACGTAATGGTAAATAGAGAAAGAGAGGAAAGGAAATATGGCACGTAGTTTAAAAAAGGGTCCCTTCGTTGATGAACATTTAATGAAGAAAGTAGAAGCCCTTAATGCAGCTAACAAAAAAGAGTTGATCAAAACTTGGTCACGTAGATCAACTATCTTCCCACAATTCATTGAACACTCTTTCGCTGTTTATAATGGTCATGAATTTATCACCGTTTATGTGACGGAAGATATGGTAGGACATAAGTTAGGAGAATTTGCTCCTACTCGTACCTACAAGGGACATACCGGTCATACTGCTGAAGATAAAGCAGCTGCGGCCGCTCGGAGGTAATTAGAATGCAAGCTATCGCAAAAGTTACTGGAGTTCGCGTTACTCCAAGAAAAGCTCGCTTGGTAATTGACCTTGTAAGAGGCAAGGATGTTGCTGAAGCTCTTGGAATTTTAGCCAATGTCAATAAATCGGCAACTACACCTGTTGTCAAATTAATAAAAAGCGCTGCTGCAAACGCAGTTAACAACAATAAGATGGATGAATCAAAGCTCTACATCGCCGAAATTTACGCTGGTGATGGACCACGTCTTAAAAGATTTCTTCCTCGCGCGAAGGGATCTGCTTCATCACTTGTTAAAAGAACTTGCCACATCACTTGTGTGGTTAAAGAAAGGTAGGAGAGCATATGGGACAAAAAGTTAATCCAGTAGGAATGAGAATCGGCATTAGCCGTGATTGGAATTCTAGATGGTATGCTAACAAAAAAGATTATGCTACTTTCTTGAAAGAAGATATCCAAATCAGAAAGTATTTGACTGCACAATTGAAAGACTCATTGCTTTCTCACATTGAAATTGAAAGAATCAAAGAAACCATCAATGCGATGATCTTCACCGCTCGTCCTGGTATGGTTCTCGGTCAAGATGGAGCAAGAATTAAAGAGTTAAATAAAGCGGTTAATAAGCTAGTCAATAAAGACAAAAAAGTTAAAAAAGATGTTAAATTAGTCGTTGTCGAAGTGAAAAATCCTTCTTTAGACGCTAATATTATCGCTCAAGATATCGCTAAACAACTCGAAGATCGTGCTTCGTTTAGAAATGTTCAAAAGAAAGCGATTCAAAGAGTTCTTAAAGCGGGTGCTGTCGGATGTAAGACGATGGTTTCGGGACGTTTGGCCGGTGCTGATATCGCACGTAGCGAAGGTTACAAAGAAGGAGTCGTTTCTTTGCATACCTTACGTCAAGATGTCGATTATGCTTTAGCTGAAGCTCATACCACATACGGAAGATTAGGCTGTAAAGTTTGGATCTCCCGCGGAGTTGTCAATTTAAAAGCCAAACCCGAAGAAAAGAAAGAAGAAAAGAAAGGAGAGTAATTCCAGATGTTACAACCAAAGAGAGTTAAATACAGAAGACCTCATGGAATCAAATACGAAGGCTTGTCAAAAGCCGGTAATGAAGTATCATTCGGTGAATTTGGTCTCCAAGCTATCTCCGGTAACGAGATTAACTCCCGCCAAATTGAAGCGGCGCGTATTGTGTTATCCCGTTATACTAAAAGAACCGGGCAGATTTGGATTAGAATCTTCCCACATTTAGCCAAAACCAAGAAACCTGCAGAAGTTCGTATGGGTTCTGGTAAAGGTAGCCCAGATTCTTGGGTTGCAATTGTTAAAACTGGTCGTGTGATGTTTGAAATCGGTGGTGTTCCAGAAGAAGTTGCTCGTGAAGCTTTGCGCTTGGCAAGCTACAAACTTCCGATTAAAACTCGCATAATCGCGAAAGGAAAAGGTGAGTAGTTATGAAATTAAGTGAAATCAGAGAACTTTCAACTGAAGAACTCAACGAAAAAGCTTATGAATTAAAACAAGAGTTGCTCTCACTTCGCTTCCAACACGCGACAGGACAACTCGATAAAGGCAAGAAAATAACTGAAATTCGTAAAACAATCGCTCGCATTTACACGGTGCTCAAAGAGCGGGAATTAGGATTAAATTAAGGAGGAACTAAATCATGGAAGAAAGAAATTCAAGAAGAGTCCTACAAGGTGTAGTTGTCTCCGATAAAATGGATAAAACCATCACGGTTTTGGTCGAAACTCATAAGCGCCATCCGATGTATGGAAAACGTGTTAAATATTCAAAGAAATACAAAGCTCACGATGAACAAAACGAAGCGAAGATGGGAGATGTTGTTACCATTATGGAAACTCGTCCGCTTTCCGCAACTAAACGCTTCCGTTTATTGAAAGTAGTCGCTAAAGCTGAAGAAGTTAAATAAGGGGAGGATTTACGAATATGGTTCAAACTGAAACAAATTTAGTGGTAGCCGACAATTCGGGTGCCAAATCGGTTCGTATCTTCCGCTTGTACGGCGGAAGTCACCGCAAATCTTCTTCGATCGGCGATATCGTTCTATGTGCAGTTAAATCTGCCATTCCAAACGGTAAGATCAAGAAGGGTGATGTCGTAAAAGGCGTCATTGTCAGAACAAAAAAAGGTATCAACAGACCAGATGGTTCCTATGTCCGCTTTGATGATAATGCGATCGTTTTAATCAACGATGACGGATCTCCTCGCGGTACGAGAGTTTTCGGGCCGATCGCCCGTGAACTTCGTGACAAAGGTGAAGGATTTATGAAAATTATTTCCTTAGCACCTGAGGTCTTATAAGGAGGTTTATCATGAAGATTAAAAAAGGTGATAAAGTTATCGTTATCGCAGGTGCGGATAAAGGTAAGGTCGGAGTTGTTCAAAGAGCTTTCCCAAAATTAAACAGAGTCGTTGTCGATGGAGTTAACACCGTCATCAAACATCGTAAACCCAAACAAAACAACGCTGAAGGTTCACGTGTTGAAATGTATGCTCCAATTGATGTTTCTAATGTCGCTATTTATGATGCCAAGGCTAAAAAAGCGACTAGAGTTTCATATCAATTTGTCGATGGTAAAAAGGTTCGTGTTACTAAAAAGAGCAACACGAAATTAGATTAAGGAGGTAGTGAGTAATGGCAACAGCAAAAAAAGAACCAGCCACTGAAGAAGTGAAAAAGCCGGCAGCCAAGAAAGCGGCTCCTAAGGCAAAAGCTGAAGTTAAAAAAGAAACTCCAAAAGCTAGCAAAGTATCAAGCGATAAATATGTCGCTCGATTAAAGAAAAAATATGATGAGGAAATTGTCAAAGCTCTGATTGAAAAATATCAATACAAATCAGTGATGCAAGTACCTCACATCGAAAAAATCGTTGTTAATGTCGGAGTTGGAGATGCAACTTCTAACTCTAAATTACTCGATGATTCTGTTCGTGAATTAAGTGAAATTACCGGTCAAAGACCAGTAGTTACCAAATCTAAAAAATCAATTGCATCTTTTAAATTAAGAGAAGGAATGCCAATCGGATGTAAAGTTACTTTAAGAGGAACGAGAATGTATGAATTCCTTGATAAACTTGTTACGATTTCCCTTCCACGTGTAAGAGATTTCCGCGGTGTCAGCAAAAATGCTTTTGACGGACGAGGAAATTATACATTAGGTGTCAAAGAACAATTGATTTTCCCAGAAATTGACTTTGACAAGGTTTCAAAGACTAGAGGAATGGACATCGTCATCGTTACGACCGCTAACACCGATGAAGAAGCTTACACACTTCTCGAAATGTTAGGAATGCCGTTCCATAAATAAGGAGGATAGAGAAAATGGCAAAGAAATCAATTGTTGCTCGCTGCAATCGTCCTCAAAAATTCAAAGTCAGAGAATATACTCGCTGTGAACGTTGTGGACGTCCGCATTCAGTCATTAGAAAATTCGGTTTATGCCGTATTTGCCTTAGAGAACTCGCTTATAAGGGTGAGATTCCGGGTATGAAAAAATCCAGTTGGTAGAATAGGAGGAATGAAAAAATGATGACAGATCCAATCGCCGATATGCTTACAAGAATTCGTAATGCAAATCAAAATCGCGATGAAAACGTCTCGATGCCTTCTTCTACCATGAAAGCTCGGATTGCTGAAATTTTAAAAGAAGAAGGTTTCATTGTTGACTATAAAGTCGAAGGCGAAACAAAAAAGGTTTTAACCATTAACCTTAAATATGGTAATAAAGGAGCAAGAGCGATTTCCGGTTTAAAGAAAATCTCTAAACCAGGTCTTCGCGTGAATGTTCCAGCCGATAAACTTCCGCGCGTCCTTAATGGCTTAGGCATCGCCGTTGTTTCAACTTCAAAAGGTGTGATGACAGATAAACAAGCCCGCAAAAATGGCGTTGGCGGAGAAGTTATCGCTTATGTGTGGTAGGAGGTAGCGTATGTCAAGAGTTGGTAAAAAACCGATTGTACTCCCGGAAGGAGTTAGCATTACTATCGATGACCACGTGGTCGAAGTTAAAGGACCGAAAGGTACTTTAAAAAGAGAATTTCCAAAAGAACTTAAAATCGAATTAGAAGGAAATGTATTGACTGTTACTCGTCCCGATGATTCGATTAGAATGAAGGAACTTCACGGAACTTGCAGAGCTAATCTCAACAATATGGTTGTTGGAGTTAGCCAAGGGTTCAAAAAAGAACTTGAAATCGTCGGTATCGGTTATCGTGCCGCGATGAGAGGTGAAGACATCGTTCTCAATATGGGTTATTCTCATGAAGTCGTTTTAAAACCTGAACCCGGTGTAAAAATCTCTGTGGCAGACAATGTAAACATTACTGTCGAAGGATACGATGCTCAAGCGGTCGGTCAAACTGCCGCGTTAATTAGAGCAGTTCGTGAACCAGAGCCATATAAGGGCAAAGGTATTAAGTATAAAGGCGAATTTATCCTCCGTAAGGAAGGTAAACGTGCCGGTAAGAAGTAGGCTCAAGAAAGGGGATATAGCTTATGATTAACAAAGAATCAAAAAATGTTAGCCGCATGAGACGTCATCTTCGTGTCAGACGTAAAATAAGCGGTACTAATGAATGTCCACGCTTGAGTGTCTATCGTTCGAACGCTCACATTCATGCGCAACTGATCGATGATGATAAGGGTGTCACTCTTGTCGCATGCTCTTCAGTAGCGTTAAAATTAGAAAATGGTTCAAATATTGCTGCCGCTTCAAAAGTTGGCGAAGAAATCGCCAAATTAGCGGTTGCTAAAGGAATCAAAAAAGTTGTCTTTGATCGCTCGGGATATTTATATCACGGACGTATCAAAGCTTTAGCCGAAGCGGCTCGCGCTAACGGCTTAGAATTCTAGGAGGAACGAGAATGGCAGAAGAAAAAGTTGTTGCAGAAGCCGAAATTGAAAGTAAGCCAGCTGCAAAGCAAGAAAAAAATCACCGCTCTGATCGTCCAGAACGCCAAGGCCGTAGACCGGGAAATAAACCGGGCGCTAATCGTTTTGAAAAGCAATATGAAGAACGAGTTGTCGCTATTAATAGAGTTTCAAAAACGGTTAAAGGTGGTCGTCATCAACGTTTCGCCGCTTTAGTGGTTGTCGGAGATGGAAAAGGCAACTATGGTTTTGGAACCGGTAAAGCTAGTGAAGTACCGGATGCTATTAAAAAAGCGGTTGAAGCGGCAAAGAGAAACATGAGCCGCGTTACAATCGTTAAAGGTGGCACAATTTCTCATGAAATTATCGGAAAATACGGAGCTTGCAAAGTTTTCTTAAAACCAGCACCAGATGGTACCGGAATCATCGCCGGTGGTCCGGTTCGTGCAATTTTGGAACTTGCCGGTGTTAAAAACATCTACTCTAAAGTTTATGGCTCAAGAACCGCAATCAACTGCATTAGAGCAACAGTTGACGGCTTAAATAACCTTAAAACTACCGCGCAGATTAATGCGCTACGTAAATAGGAGGTCGCAACATGAAACTTAATGAATTAAAATTCGAACCAGGCGCACGAAAAGAAAAAATGCGCGTTGGACGCGGCCTTGGAAGCGGAAAAGGTAAGAATTGCGGAAGCGGAAATAAGGGTCAAAAATCTAGAAGCGGTGGCGGAGTACGTCTCGGCTTTGAGGGTGGACAAAACCCGATTTATCGTCGCTTACCAAAAAGAGGATTTACCAATTTCGGTCAAGTGCGTTACGCGATTGTTAATGTCAGCGACTTAAATAAATTTGATGAAGGAGTAAATGTCACTCCGACTTTATTGAAAGAAGCTGGTTTAGTTAACAAAGAATACGAAGGAGTGAAAATCTTAGGTAACGGAACTTTGGAAAAGAAACTCACCGTTTCTGCTAATAAGTTCTCGAAGTCAGCCGAAAAGGCGATCGTCGATGCCGGTGGAAAAATCGAGGTGATCTAAGATGAAGAAACTCGCAGCCATCCTTAAAAATAAAGACATCAGAGGAAGAATTCTCTTTACTTTGGGAATCTTCTTGATCTTTAGAATCGGCTCCGCGATTACGGTTCCAGGAGTAAACGTCACCGGAGGTTTTACCGATAGTGATGTTCTAGGATTAATGAACCTTTTAGGCGGTGGAGCTTTACAAAGCTTCTCGGTCTTTGCCTTGGGAGTATCGCCGTATATCACTTCATCGATTATTATTCAGCTATTATCAATGGACGTTCTTCCTGCTTTAACCGAGTTATCGCGACAAGGTCAAACAGGTCGAAAGAAAATTGAAATGGCAACGCGTTATTTGACATTATTGCTCGGTTCTGTCCAGGCGTATGGTATTACGGTCACGATGGAAAATACGAGTGGGCTTGAAGTTTTGGATCCGTCGTTATTCGGATATATGAAAATCGTCATCATCCTTCTTGCCGGTTCAATGCTCGTGATGTGGATGGCAGACCAAATTACCACAAAGGGTATCGGTAATGGTATCTCAATGATCATCTTTGCCGGTATTGTCTCGTCATTACCGACGCAAATATATAACGCCTTTATTTATTTCTTCGGTCAACAATTGATTACAGGTGATTCGGAATTAATTATTAGAGGTGCCTTATCGTTAGGTGTTTACATTATTACTTATATTCTAATCATCGTCTTTGTAACCTTTGTTGAATTGTCGATTAGAAAGATTCCGGTACAACATTCCGGAACGGGGGGAGCTTTAAATCAAAAGCTTAACAACACGTCTTTCTTACCGATTAAAATTAACTCTGCCGGTGTTATTCCTGTCATCTTCGCTAGTTCGATTATGATGGCTCCGGCGGTAATCGTCAGCTTTGCAACAAGTTCTACTGATGCGACTTTACAAAATATTTTAAATATTTTCGTCTCTTCGGCTCTTGTTGAAATGCCTGGCATCAATGGCACTGTTTGGTATATGCCATGGGGCCTTATCATCTATATCGTACTAACCTTCTTATTTAGTTTCTTCTATTCTAATTTGACGATCAATCCTGAACGTCTTGCAGAAGATTTTAAAAAGAATGGAACATACATTCCGGGTGTAAGACCGGGTAACGAAACTTATCGTTACGTGAAGAAAGTTTTAAACAGAGTAACTTTCATCGGTGCTACAGCCTTGACGTTGATTGCAGCTTTACCGGTAGTTTTAACTTTATTGAAAGTTGTTCCTCAATCGTTAGCTCTTGGTGGAACCGGAATGATCATCGTCGTCGGTGTTTCCCTTGAAACCATGAATCAAATCAATGGTCTTCTTGCGGCAGCATCATCCAATGCTTCGGTTAACTAGGAGGTAAATAACATGAACATCATTATTATGGGACCTCCCGGTGCCGGCAAAGGAACTCAATCTGAAAAGATCTTGGCATATTGCAATATCCCGCATATCTCTACCGGAGATATGTTTAGGGAAGCGATAAAAGAGGGTACCGAACTCGGTAAACTCGCCAGTTCTTATATTAATCAGGGATTATTGGTTCCTGATGAAGTGACGATTGGACTTGTTAAAGAAAGATTAGCAAAACCCGATTGTCAAAAAGGTTATCTTCTCGATGGTTTCCCGCGCACCTTAGCGCAAGCGGAAGCTTTAGAGAAATTGACTCAAGAAATCTCACGCCCGATTCAATTGGTAATCAATATCACTTGCGAAAAAGACGCTTTAATTAAACGCATCTCCGGACGTCGTGTTTGCCCAAAATGTGGCAATTCATATCACGTCGAATTTAAAAAACCGATGGTGGACGGAGTTTGCGACAATTGTAAGAGTGAACTTGTGCAACGTAAAGACGATACAATTGAATCATTGCAGGTGAGATTAAATGCTTATGAAAATCAAACAAAGCCTTTGATAGAATTCTATGACAAAAAAGGCTTACTCAAAGAAGTCGATGGTTTGAAAGACATAAGCGATGTCTTCAAAGACATTCAAAAAGTTATATCTGAGGTAGCTAAGTAAATGATCATAATCAAATCAGCTCGTGAAATCGAATTGATGAGAGAAGCAGGCCAAGTGGTAGCTGAAGTGTTTAAAGCTTTAGAACCATTGGTTGTCCCGGGTATTACAACTAAAGAACTCGCTAAAAAAGCAGAAGAAGTTATTCGAAGTTTTGGTGCTTATCCAACTTTTAAAAATTACAATGGATTCCCAGGGGCCATTTGCACGTCGGTTAATGATGTCTTGGTCCATGGGATACCATCGGGTCAAAAATTAAAAGAAGGAGATATCGTTTCTTTAGATGTCGGAGCGACACTCAATGGTTATAACGGCGATGCTTGTAGAACTTATCTCGTTGGAAAAGTTTCTAAAGAAGCAGCAGATCTTGTAAGAGTGACTGAGGAATGTTTCTTCGAGGGAATCAAATTTGCTAAACCCGGCAATCACCTTGGTGATATCTCAAATGCAATTCAAGAACATGCTGAAAAGCATGGCTATTCAGTTCCAAGAGATTACACCGGACATGGAATCGGAAGAAGTCTTCACGAAGATCCGTCGATTCCTAATTACGGAGAAAAAGGCCATGGTGTTTTACTCAAAGAAGGTATGTGTCTTGCGATTGAACCGATTATTCATCAAGGACGAAAAGAAACTCGCCTTATGAAAGATAATTGGACGGCAAAGACAATTGACGGAAAATTAGCAAGTCACTATGAAAATACGATAGTTATCACTAAGGATGGTTGTGAAATTCTGACGATGCTTACTAACAAGGAGGACAATGTCAAGAATGGCTAAAGAAGATGTCATTGAAGTTGAGGCGGTAGTGGTTGAAACTTTACCGAACGCGATGTTCAATGTAAAGTTACAAAACGATGTTGTAATTCTCGCCCACGTTTCTGGTAAAATCCGTATGAACTACATTCGCATTTTACCAGGTGATAGAGTTACAGTTCAAATATCGCCGTATGATTTAACACGTGGAAGAATCACTTATCGACATAAGGATTAAAAATTAACGAGGAGGAAAATTTTATGAAAGTGAGACCCTCAGTAAAACCGATTTGCGACAAGTGCAAGGTTATTCGCAGAAAAGGCCGCGTTATGGTCATCTGCCAAAACCCAAAGCATAAGCAAAGACAAGGCTAATTTTAGGAGGAAAAAAGTAACATGGCACGTATTGTTGGAGTAGATATACCCAATGACAAGCGCGTAGTTGTTTCATTGACTTACATCTATGGTATTGGACTTACCACTGCGAAAAAAGTGTTAAGTGCTGCCGGAGTAAGCGAAGATGTGAGAGTCAAAGATTTGACAGAAGAACAACTTACCGCAATTAGAAAAGAAGTAAGTAAAATTAAGACTGAAGGTGACCTTCGCAGAGAAGTCGCTTTGAACATTAAACGTTTAAGTGAAATCGGCTGTTATCGCGGACTTAGACATCGCAGAGGTTTACCGGTTCGAGGTCAAAGAACAAAGACCAATGCGAGAACTCGTAAAGGTCCAAAAAAGACCATTGCGAACAAGAAGAAAGCGACTCAAGGTTAGAAAGTGAGGTAAATAGTATATGGCAAACGCGAAAAAAGCTTCTACGACTCGTAAGAAGAAAATCAAAAGAAGTTATACTAAAGGAATTGCTCACATTCATTCAACCTTTAATAATACGATTGTGACAATTACCGATGAAGCCGGAAATGCTATCGCTTGGAGCTCTGCTGGAGCGATAGGTTATAAAGGATCGAAAAAAGCGACACCTTTCGCTGCTCAATTAGCGGCAGAAAAATGTGCTAAAGCTGCGATTGATCAAGGATTAAAAACGGTCGATGTTAACGTGAAAGGACCTGGACAAGGTCGTGAATCAGCGCTTAGAAGTTTACAGGCGGCTGGGCTTACAATTCAAGTTATTACCGATACGACACCGATTCCGCATAACGGATGTCGTCCACCTAAACGTCCACGTGGTTAATCATTAGGACGGACAAATCAAACTAGGGAGGAAAGACTATGAAAAAATTTGAAAAGCCAGAATTTAAGATCGCTAGTTACGATACAACGTCTAATTACGGTCATTTCGTCATTGAACCATTAGAACGTGGTTTTGGAATGACGATTGGAAATGCCTTAAGAAGAGTATTGCTATCTTCTCTTCCAGGTGCAAGTGTCTATGCCATCGAAGTGGAAGGAGCACGTCATGAATTCTCAGCCTTAGACGGAATTGAAGAAGATGTGACAAATATTGTTTTGAATCTAAAAGATTTAGTTCTTAAAATCGATGAAGACATTGACAATAATTTTAAATTAATGGTCAATGTCCAAGAAGCAAAAGTGGTTACAGCGGCAGATATTATTTGCCCTGCCGGCATTGAAGTCGTCAACAAAGATTTGGTTTTGGCTCATGTCAACGAATCGGGAAAATTGATTATGACCATTTATGCTCGTAATGGAAGAGGTTATGTCACTGCCGAAGGTAATAAGTCTAAATCGTTACCGCTTGGAGTGATTCCGACAGATTCAAATTATTCGCCGATTACTAAAGTAAAATATACGGTCGACCCGACAAGAATCGGACACAATTCTAATTATGACAAACTTGATTTAGAAGTTTGGACCAATGGTTCAATGTTGCCGCATGATGCAGTCGCTTTAGCCGCTAAGATTTTAGTTACTCACTTTGAGTTGTTTGAAGAATTGAGTGAGACTGCTAAATCTACTGATGTACTCGCTGAAATGGTTGAAGAACCAAAGAACAAATATCAAGATATGACTATTGAAGAACTCGATCTTTCAGTTCGTTCTTACAACTGTCTTAAAAGAGCCGCCATCGCTACGGTGATGGAGCTTACTCAAAAGACCGAAGAAGACATGATGAAAGTCAGAAATCTTGGTAAGAAATCTTTAAAAGAAGTCAAAGAAAAGCTTGCAGCAATCGGACTTGGCTTCAGAGAATATGAATAGGAGGACAAGTTAAATGCGTACACAAGGACGTAAAAATGTTCATGGTAAGGGTGGTGTCCGTTTTAAGGCGGCATTTACTCCTAGTAAATACAAGGCAATGTTAAGAAATCTTGTTACCGAATTGATTGTCAATGAAAAAGTTGAGGTTACTTTGCCGGTAGCTAAGGACTTATCTGCTTTAGCGGATAAAATGGTCACTTTCGGTAAAAAAGGTGATTTGCACGCTCGCCGTCTTGCGGCTCAAAAACTTCGCAATGTCGTCGTTGATAAAAACGGAACGACCGCTCTTAAGAAACTCTTCGATGATATCGCCAAAAGATATGAAAATCGTAATGGCGGTTACACGAGAGTGTTAAAGACCGAATGCCGTCGCGGTGATAATGCTCAAATGGCATTAGTTAGTTTTGTAGCTTAAAGAAATTAAAAACTGTTGAATCGGTAGGATTTGACAGTTTTTTTATTGCTTGAAAATGCGATGAAATATTTATTTTTTTATAAAAACTTTTGCGTATATTATGAATAGTAAAATCCCGCTATTGTATAGTAAAATCATTTAAAAACCTTTTATTAAATGATAAAATAAACAATTAGAAAGCGGTGATAATATGTCAAAGCGTGAAGATTATATTTCGTGGGACGAATATTTTATGGGAGTAGCGATTTTGTCTTCTCTTCGAAGCAAAGATCCTTCGACTCAGGTTGGAGCTTGTGTGGCTTCAAAACAAAATAAAGTCGTTACTATGGGATATAATGGAATGCCGATTGGCTGCAAGGATGAGGATTTGCCATGGGAACGCGAAGCTGAAGATGAATTAGACACCAAATATCCTTATGTGTGTCATGCTGAATTTAATGCGATTTTGAATTCACTATGTTCATTAGAAGGATGTCGCATCTACGTCACCCTTTTTCCATGTAATGAATGTGCAAAAGCAATCATTCAATCTGGAATCAAAGAAGTTATATATATTGAAGACAAATATGCGGATGGTATGGCTAGTAAGGCCGCAAAACGCCTTTTTGACTTAGCGCATGTCACATATCGAAAATATGAAGGACGTCGTATTGAAATTATGGTTAAGGAGTTCAATCATGTCCGATAAAACTAAGAAAATCGTAATATGGTTCATTATTTATTTGATGACTTTTATCCCGATTTTTTCAGTGGTTTATCATTATCTATATTTAAGTGAAGATTGGCAAAGATTAATTTTTATCGCTGTTATCGCTGTGCTTACTATCATTTATGCTATGGTGGCGTATTTTCTTTCCAAACCAAAAGGTGGTGTTAAAAGATGAAATCTATCGAAATTGAAAATTTATCTTTTTCATATACCAAAAATCAAGAGGTTTTAAGAGAGCTTAATTTAGAAATTGAGTTAGGTAGTCACGTTTGTATTATCGGTCACAACGGAAGCGGTAAATCAACTTTGGCAAAATTGATTATCGGATTATTAGAAGCAAAATCAGGGTCGATTAAAGTGATGGAAAATGAGGTCAATGAACAGAATATTCATACCATAAGAGAAAAAGTCGGCATCGTGTTTCAAAATCCGGATAATCAATTTATCGGTTCGACGGTTCGCGATGATATCGCCTTTGGGTTAGAAAACAGGAGAATTCCACAAGAGAAAATGGATGAAGTGATCGATGAATTCTCAAAAAAAGTGGGGATGTTCGACTTTCTTGATCAAGAACCCAGCAATTTATCGGGTGGCCAAAAACAGCGGGTCGCACTAGCCGGTGTTTTAGCGATGAATCCTGATATTTTAATTCTTGATGAAGCGACGGCGATGTTAGATCCTAAAGGTCGTAAAGAAATCTTAACGTTGGTTTCTCAAATGAAAAGTGATAATCCCAATTTGACGATTATTTCAATCACTCACGACATCGAAGAAGCTTACCTTGCTAATCGTGTTGTGGTTTTATCAGATGGTAAAATTATGTTTGATGGAATTCCTAATGAGGTGTTTTCTCATTATGAAGAACTTTTAAACATCGATCTTGATATTCCTTTTTTAGTTCGTTTAAAAAGAGAACTAAAAAATAAAGGAATTGATCTCGATGATACTTTAAACGAAGAAGAGGTGGTGAGACATTTATGCCGGTAAAATTTGAAAGTGTCTCATTTCTTTATTTGCCGAAAACTCCATTTGAGCACTTGGCTTTAGATGGAATAGATTTAGAAATTAATGATGGAACCTTTACCGCCATTATCGGTCATACCGGTAGTGGAAAGTCGACTTTAGTTCAACATATAAATGCATTATTGCGTCCGAGCAAAGGAAAAGTTTTAGTAGGCGACTATGTAATCAATGCTGCCGATAAAAAGGTTAATAAATTACAAGAATTACGGAAGTATGCCGGATTGGTTTTTCAGTTTCCAGAATATCAACTATTTGAAGAGACTGTCTTAAAAGACGTTGCTTTTGGACCTAAAAATTTTAAAGACAATGAGCAAGTTGCTTTAGAGAAGGCTAAAAAAGCTCTTTCATTAGTCGGAATAGAAGAATCATTATTCGATAAATCTCCTTTTGAGTTAAGCGGAGGACAAAAACGACGTGTCGCGATTGCGGGAATCATCGCGTTGGAACCGCAAATTTTGGTGCTAGATGAACCGACTGCCGGTCTTGATCCTCAAGGTGCCAAAGAAATGATGAGTCTTTTTAAGACCATCAATGAACGTGGAACCACAATTATTATGATCACACATGATATGGATAATGTTTTAAAATACTGCGATCGTGCGGTGGTCATGAAAGATGGAAAGATTGTTAAAATCGAACAACCGAGCGAATTATTTAAAGATGAGGAGTTGCTAAAAGAAATTTCTTTAGAAGAACCGCACATTATTTCTTTTGCTAAAAAATTGATCGCTAATGGAATGAATCTGAAATTGAGTGAAATAAAGGATTTTGATTCTTTGATCGCGCAAATTGAGAAAGCGAGAGCTGTAAAATGAAAAATATCGCTTTAGGTCGCTATGTACCATACGATTCGTTTTTGCATCGCCTTGATCCCCGTACCAAATTATTGTCTTTGATTGTTTTAATGGTGATGATTTTCTTTAAATTCAGTAGTACGGCTATGAACTTTTTTATCTATGCGCTCTTATTGATTTTTATTTATGTTTTGATGAGAATATCTCACATTAAGTTAAAGACGCTTTTTAAATCTTTAAAAGCAATGTGGGTAATGATTTTATTTTTACTAATAATCAATGTTCTTATGCCTTCGACTGGTCCTTATTTTGATATATTCGGATTTAAGCTTTATCATAATGCGATTTACAACACCTTGTATATCATTATTAGACTAGTGATGATGATTGCGTTAACGATGATTTTAACGACGTCTACAAAGCCATTGGATTTAACCTATGCTTTAGAGTGGTTGTTGCATCCGTTAAAATATATCAAAGTGCCGGTGCATGAGATTTCAATGATAATTTCTTTGGCTTTGCGATTTATTCCTACGCTTTTAGAAGAAACTGAAAGAATCATGAAAGCACAATCTTCGCGGGGAGTTGATTTTGAACAAGGAAAACTTAAGGATAAGATTAGAGCGATCGTCTCTTTGATTATTCCACTATTTATTTCTGCAATTCAAAGAAGTGAAGAATTAGCAAATGCTATGGAAGCTAGAGGCTATGATCCTTCAGGGCAAAGAACGCGGTATCGGAAAATGCAATGGCAAATGAAAGATACGGTTTCATTGGTTTTTGTAATGGTGCTTTTCGGCGGGATGATAACGTTATTAGTTACTTCTTTTGATTTCTTTTTAATGATGGGAATCGTGCTATGAGAATCAAGATGACGTTTTGTTATGATGGCAGTGACTTTTATGGATATCAAATTCAAGCCCATGAATTTGAAAGAAGCATTCAAGATGAAATAGAAAAAACACTTTCAAAAATCTTGAACGAGCCGATAAAAGTTGTCGCTTCTGGACGAACCGATCGTGGAGTACATGCGCTTAAACAAATAGCGCATTTCGATGTTTCTAAATTAAATGTCACTTTAGATCGACTTGCCTACAGCTGTAATTGCCTATTAAATGATGATATACGAGTAATTGATTTTGAAATTGTCGAAGACACTTTTCATGCGCGTTTTTCAGTAAAAAAGAAACATTATCGTTATATTGTCAGTTTAAAAAAGAATGACCCGTTTATGCGGAAGTATTCATATCAAATTAAGCAGTCTTTAAATTTAGAAGAAATGCAAAAGGCAGCAAATTATTTTGTCGGAGAACATAGTTTTCATAATTTTTGCACAAATGATGAAGATTTTATAAGAACTATTTATGATTTTTCGATTAAAAAAGAAAAAGAGCTGATTTATTTTGATCTAATAGGTAATGGTTTTAGACGTTACATGGTTAGAATGATAGTAGGAACGCTCATCGAAATAGGAATGAATCGGTTTGATTTAAATCAAATTCCAAAACTATTAGATCCGTCTTATTTAAAACGAATTTCATTTAAAGCCCCTCCTCAGGGATTATATTTATATGATATTATTTATTAGAAAGGAGTGATTTCAATGCTTAGACACAATTATCATACTCATACTTATCGTTGCGGACACGCTGAAGGAAGCGATGAAGACTATGTTGTTGAAGCGATTGCTCAAGGCATTGTAGAACTCGGTTTTTCCGATCATATTATGCTTCCAAACTTTTCTCAAAAATCGATAAGAGGAGATTATGAATTAGAAGAAGGATACTTAAAATCGTTGAATTCTTTAAAAAAGAAATATGAAAATCGAATTAAAATTAAAATCGGCTATGAAGCAGAAGCATTTGAAAAATATTATCCGCATTATCGAGAACTCTTAGATTCCAAAAAAGTCGAATATTTGATCTTAGGAAATCATTGCTATCTTAATGAAAACAATCAAGTAAAATTCTTTTTTTCTCATATTACAAGTAAACAAGACGTCATCGATTATGGACGTTATTGTGTAAAAGGAATGAAGACCGGTTTATTTAAATATGTCGCTCATCCTGATTATTTTATGGGAAGTTATTTAAAATGGGATAGTGCTTGTGAAAAAGTTGCTAAAAACATCTGTAAAACCGCTCGAAAGATGAATATGCCGTTAGAATTCAATTTTGGAGCTTTACGGCGCGGCAAGAGACAAATCGGTGAAGAATATCGATATGCTTATCCATATAAAAGATTTTGGGATATCGCCAAAAAGTATAAAGTGAAAGTAGTTTTAGGATTAGATGCCCATTCGCCTAGAGATATTTCGACGGATAAAAACGATGCGGGATATCGCCTTATAAAAGAATGGGATTTAAATGTAATTGATGAGGTGGAAATTTAAATGTCATCATCACCACTTGAGATTGCCTTTATCGTTTCTTTGGTTTTTGATTTTCTGACGATAATTTCAGTTATTTTTCTTGAAAGAAAAAATCAACGATCAATGGTTTTGTGGATTCTTGGAACCATTGCTTTTCCATATTTTGCGTGGTTTTTTTATATTATTTGGGGAAAAGGCCCGCGCTTTTCTAAGAAAAAATGGAGTTCTAAGAAGAAATTAACAGATAAGATGATCGAAGATAAAATAACAAAAATGAAATTTGAGGATAATAATGGAATTGAAGATGCTTCTTTAGAAAAAATTATTAAACTTAATACTAGAATAAGCGAAAATCCATGTACCATACATAATGATACGAAAGTATTTATTTCTGCAGAAGAAATGTATAATGCTTTAAAAGAAGATTTAAGAAATGCCAAATCAACCATTCATATTGAATCTTACATTTATAGACCTGATCTTATCGGAACGGAGATTCGCGATATTTTAATTGAGAAAGCTAAAGAAGGTGTTAAAGTAAAACTGCTTTACGATGATAGCGGCAATATTAAAACACCAAACTATTTCTTTAAAAAATTAAAAGCGGCGGGTGCTGAAATATATCGTTTTTTTCCTAGTAAAATAAGGGGATTCAATTTAAATTTCAATTATCGAAATCACCGAAAAATTTATGTGATTGATGGAAGTATTGGTTATGTTGGGGGAATGAATATCGGCGATGAATATCGTTCCATGCATAAGCGTATAAAACCATGGCGTGACACACATTTAAGAATTATTGGGGAATCGGTTATATTTTTGCAAAAAAGATTCTTGCAAGATTTTTATTATTGCACTACTCGAAACAAAAATGATGTTCAAGAATATCAAAATAAAGAAGAGTATTTTCAAATTGCAAAAGTAAAAAAAGTTTGCCCGATTCAAATTATTTCTTCAGGGCCCGATAGTGAAGATGAAGGTATTAAGTATTGTTATGAGAAAATGATTTCAAGCGCCAGTGAAAGTATTTATATTCAGACACCTTACTTTATACCGGACGATTCAATTATCAATGCGTTAATTTTAGCTCAATTATCAGGCGTGCAAGTATATTTGATGGTACCTGGGGTATATGATTATAAAATTCCTTATAGAGTTACATGTTCTTATTTAAAAGATCTTATCGACTGCGGAGTAAAAGTATATAAATATAAAGGATTTATTCATTCTAAAACCCTTGTTTATGATGAAAAGGTTGCTTCTATCGGCACGGCAAATATGGATATTAGAAGCTTCGCTTTAAACTTTGAAGTTAATGCGGTTGTTTATGATCGAGATTTTGCTAAACAGCAAGTGGATATCTTCAAAGAAGACATTAATAATTCAAATGAATATACTATTGAAGATTATAACAATCGCAATTTATGGGAAAGATTCCAAGAGCGATTATTTAGAATTTTTGCTTCGCTCATGTAGTAAAAATTTTTAAGGTATAGTATACTATTAAACGAAATAGAGGTGTTAAATATGGGTAGAGCACATGAAGTTCGTGCAAAATCAATGGCTCAAACTGCGGCAGCACGTTCCGCGCTTTTTATGAGAGCTTCTAAAGAAATCTATATGGCAGCAAAATCGGGAGTACCTGATCCTAATAGCAATTTAGCTCTTCGCAGTGTCATTGATAAATACAAAGGACAAAACGTTACAAAAGATGTAATAGAAAGAGCGATTAAAAAAGCCGCTGGTGGTGAAGAAGAAAACTATATCAGTGGTCGTTATGAAGGATATGGCCCGGGTAATGTTTCAATCATTGTTGATTCGCTTACTTCTAATGTTAGAAGAGCTTTTGACTCAATTAGAAATGTGTTTAATAAAAAAGGAGGACATTTAGGTTCTCAAGGTTCGGTTTCCTTTAATTTTAAAGAAGTCGGATTAATTGAGTTTGTCGGTTCGAACATTGATGAAGTTGAAGAAGCTTTGATCTTGGCGGATATCGATTTAGATGAAGTGAAACTTGATGACGATTTAATTGTTGTGACGGTCGAAAAAACGGCCTTAATGCAAGCTAAAAAATGTTTGATGGAAATCGGAATTCAAGAGTTCTCGACTTGTGAAATTACGATGCTTCCTTTAGACACTGTGACACTAGAGGGTGAAGATAAGGAAAAGTTTGAAGAACTACTTGCGATGCTAGATGAATTAGAAGACGTCCAAGAAGTTTATCATAACGCAAAACTATAAATAAAAAACGGTCCGTTTTGGATCGCTTTTTTTTATTGGAGATTAAAGTTTTTTTAAATCATATTTATTTAGAAGCGCACAAGGATTTAATGAACGTTTTTGAAATCTTAATCCAGGATCTCCAAGATCTTCTTGCCGATTCACAAATACAATATTTTGATCTTTAAATAATTTTAAAAATAAATTTCTCTGCATATCTCCAGCACCATCAAATGTTTTGATGGTCTTTTCAATTTGGACGTGTAAAGTATCTTTAATAACTTCGCCAAACGAAAAAGCGACGGGTTCGTTTTTGACGTATAAAATTCCACCTATAAAAGGAAATGAAAAATAAGAATTAATCCATCTTTTTACACGATTTAATTCTTGTTTTCCTCCTTCGGTAATCGGCTTTACAGCGTAAATGATTTTTACAACATCTTTAAAGTTATCGGGAGAAATTGTTTCATAATGATAATCATGATAAGTATTTAAAAATCGATTAATATGGTTACGGATTTTTTGATATTTTTTGCCTGAAAGATTGACTAAATCATCGTATTTGTATAAATAATCGAACCAATCAGGAATCAGCTCACTTTTATAATTATCTTTTAAATCTTCTTTGACACTTTCAGGAGCGTAGGTAATTTTATTTAAAGACAATGCCAAATCTTTAGAATTTTTCCCGAGTGGATAAAGGTAGTTGCTTTCACCATTTTGATCTTTGCAGCGAATTAGTAAAGTATCATCAATTATTGCGTATTCCGGTGAAAAATAATCATCATAATAATAAAGGACACCAAGAGTAAATAAAGAAGAGCGAAACTCTTGTTGTGAGAGATATTTGTTTAATATAGCGATGTCTTCCAAATCAAATTTTTTAAAATCCAATATAATCACCTATCTTTAAAAAAGATATCAAGCAAAAACTTGATATCTTAAATTTCAAATGGTCGGAACGATGCGATTTGAACGCACGACCCCTACCACCCCAAGGTAGTGCACTACCAAGCTGTGCTACGTCCCGAAGTAATCATATAGTAACTTAAAATTGATTTTATTTCAATAATTTCTGCTCGGTTTGGATTCTTTAAATTAAGTAAAACTACTGTGATTTAATTTTGAAAATAGTTTTAATATTGAATTAATATTTAATTATAAACTAATAATAAAAAAGTAAGCGAATAGTCTATTTAAAATCTATCGTGAATTGAAAAAGTAAATTCCAGTTTCATAAAGTGTAAAAAGGATGTAAGAGAAAAGTCTAGAATAAAGGCAAT
>CANQWG010000024.1 GCA_947627505.1 uncultured Bacilli bacterium
TAAAGAAAAATGATATCCTTAAATTACTTAATTTTAAAATTTAACACTACTTTTTTTCGATTTTCTCGAAAGTCAGGATTTATTTATGAATATAAATAACAATCTTCTTCGATGAGTAAAAAGCAATCAAAAAAGGCAAAAAAAATCGAGTGTTGTGACTCGATTTTTAATTAAACACAAACAGTTTTTTAATTGTATGTTCTTACCGGGGTAACGATCTGAACCAGACTTTCATCATTTGGAGAAGTTACTTTAAAAAGTGAAGTTTCTCCAACGAACGAAAGAATAACGTCTTCGCTCATCGCAGCTTTTATCGCGTCGATTACGTAATTGACATTAAACGAAATGGTAAACGGACTACCAGAATATTCAAATAATTCAATTCTTTCTTCAGCGGATCCGATTTGCTCACTTCTAGATGAAACAACCGCTTCTTCTTCCGTTAAGGTTAATTTAACGATGCTTTCGGTTTCAGTGACCAACAGCGAAACCCGTTGCATGGCTTCGATAAATTTTTCGGAATTTATTTTTAAAGTACACATAAAACTTAGCGGAATCATTCGAGTTGTATTGGGGAATTCGCCTCCGATTAATCGAGAAAATATTGTGGTTTCAGCATAGATAAACACAACTTTTTTATCTGAAATAACCATTCTGACAACACCTCCGTCAAGAAGTTTTGAAACTTCGACGATGGTCTTGGTTGGAATATTAGCTTCAAATTGATGATTATCGGAAACTTTGAATTTCTTTTTCGATAAACGGAAACGATCGGTGGCCGAAAAGTCAATGACATCATTATCGGCTTTAACATTAATTGCCGTGATAATCGGACTGCTTTCTTTGGTGGAAGCTGCAAAAGCCGTTTGCGCAACGATACGTTTAAAATCTTCAGCGGAAAATTCTACAGCTTCGCCGCTGATATCTAAATCCAAATCAGGATATTCTTCAGCACGCATCGAATTAAGTTTAAATTCAGACTTATCATCTCTAATTTTGACAATGGTTTGATCAATAATTTCTATCGTCACTAAAGATGAATCTAATTTTCTAATAATTTCAATTAAATATTTTGCGGAAATTAATGTAGCTCCTAATTCATAATCGGAAATAATATTTTTATTTTCACGAGAAATCGGGAGTACGCTTTGAATCGTCATTTCATTATTACTGCCTGTAACTACTAAACGATCATTTTCCATCTCTAATTTAAAATTCATCAAAGCTGGGGATGGAGATTTAGCACCAATAGCAATGTAGACGGTAGTTAATGTTTTTAAAAGTTCGACTCGATCAACGGTTAGTTTCATTTTTTTATTTATTCCTTTCTTAGAAAAAATTAATAATAACAATAATAATGGCTGTTGAAATTGTGGATAAAATTTTTATATCTTGTTTCAACTAATGAAAATTATATCATAAATGATATAAAAGTAACATGATTTTTATGATTTTAGTTGTTTTTGAATTTCATTAATAGCTGTGGCTAATTGTGTATCTGTTTTAAGATTTATGCTCACTTTTTCAACAGCGGACATCACGGTTGAATGATCACGTCCTCCGAAAATGTTTCCTAGCTTAATGAATGGAGTTCCGCATAATTGGCGACAAAGATACATCGAAATGTGTCTAGCAAGCGCGATTTGCGAAGTTCTGAATTTTGATTTTATTTGTTGTTCAGTTAAATGATAATAATCTGCCACAGTTTCAATAATCCGATCTTCGGTTACCACTTTATTTGATTTTTTAGATCCGATAATAGGTTGCACGGAAGCTTTGACAATATCGAGAGTAATTCGATCATTGTTTTTAATGTTTATAGCGTAAAAAATCAAGCGGTTTAATGCCCCTTCAAGTTCCCTAATATTCTTATTGAAATTTTCTGCCAAAAACGCAAGTCCGTCAGCGTCAAAATCCGCGACAGATAAGCCATTAGAACTGATCTTAGTTTTCAAAATTTCAATCAACGTTGTAGTATCAGGATTAACGATATTAACGCTTAATCCCATATTAAAACGACTGACTAAACGTTCTTCTAGTCCTTTTAAATCGTTCGGATGTCGATCTGAAGTAAGGACAATTTGTTTGCCCGCATTGATTAAAGTGTTGAAAATGTGAAAAAACATTTCTGAAGTTTTGTTTTTATCACTTAAAAATTGAATATCATCTACGAGAAGAACATCGATAGTTTGAAAGAAATCTTTTAAAGATTCACTTTCCTGATCGCCTCTTACGTAGCGGATAAATTCATCGATGAAAGTGTCGGTATTGATATAAAGAACTTTAGAATAAGGATTTTTCTCTTTAGTATAGTTTCCAATTGCGTGAAGAAGATGCGTCTTTCCTAACCCGGATTTAGAATAAATAAAAAGCGGATTAGGATTAAAAGATCCTCCAGGAGCAGCAGTAACTAAAAGAGCCGCTTGAACTGCTTCTCGATTACAATCACCGACGACAAAATTGTCGAATGTATATTTTGGATTTAAAACGCTGTGAGCAAAAAACTGATGTTTTTGTGTTTGCGGTTTTTCTGCAACATTTTTAATCTCATCACTGGTGATCAATTCAAGTTCATAATCTGATTCAGTAGCTATTTTAATAGCGTCTTTGATAATGTTGTTGTATCGAGCATTAGTCTTTAAAAGACTTGCCGCTAAAGCGGAATTAACTATGACGATTATTTTGTTGCCATCAATCTTATGTACCTTTGAATCCGCTAAAAACGAATCGAAAACATGACGATCGGATATACGATCTTTTACGATCGACAATATCGTGTTCCAAAGTTGATTCTGTTGGGATAATGTAACGACCATAAAAATACCTCCGAAATACAGAAAAATCATATCATGAAACAAATATCTATAAATAGCAAAAAATAATATAAAATTAAATTTTCCACAGCGAAAACTAATAAAACCGCGATAAAAGTAATTTTTCCACAATTATCAACAAAAAATCCTTGTGGAAAACGCTGTTGAAAACTTTGTGTGGGTTATTGTTTGTGGAAAATGTGGAATAATAATACCACAATTTTTCTTTTTTCGACATGTAGAAAATGCAGAACTATCGTAAAAATAAAAAAATTACCACAATAAAAAACGTTTTTCCCACATGATGTAGATTTGTGGAAAGCAGCTAAAAGCAGTTATTTATTCAAAAAATATACAAAAAAAAGCCAATAATTTAAATTTTCTTTTTTTTGTGCTTATAGTTGACTACTTCTATTTTTATATATATAATCAAGAGCGTCAATTGAATTTATCGGAGGTGTAACAACTTGAAAAGAACATATCAACCTAGCAAACGGAAACACCAAAATGTCAGCGGTTTCCGTGCCAGAATGGCAACACCGAACGGTCGTAAAGTGTTAGCTAGACGTCGGTTAAAAGGAAGAAAAGTCCTTTCTGCCTAAGCAAACTTAAACCACCGGGCTAACTACCGGTGGTTTTTTTAAAATCGAGATCCTAAAATGGAAAAAAAGTATCGTGTTAAATCGCAACAAGACTTTCAAGCGGTAATCAATAATCGACAATCTTCAGCTAATAGTGATTATGTTGTGTATTGGAAGAAAAACGAATTGAATTATCCGCGATTTGGAATCAGCTCTTCTAAGAAATTAGGCAATGCAGTGCAAAGAAATTTAGTGCGACGACAAGTCAGAGCGATGATTCAAAAACTTCTAAAAAAATATTCGTTTGAAACTTGTGATTATGTGATTATTGTAAGAAAAAAATATTACGAAAACGATTTTAAAACAAATGAGTTGAATTTAGAAAAACTACTTTTGAAAATCAAGGAGGACCTAAGATGAAAAAATTCTTAAAATTCGCCGGAATTTTTCTTGTCTTGATTGTCTTGGCGAGCTGTACTCAAAGTTTTTGTACGGTGAGCGATCAAGCGGAAATGATGGCGGAGTATTATGAGAATAATATTGAACAAATCAACCAACAGGCTTTAGATAACGGCATTTATCTTCCAAGCACCGAATTTGAAGATTACATGGTAACCAAGGTCAACGATCAATATAATGCCAATTTAAATAATCCTAATTTGATAAATAAACCATCGCGTAATTTTATCGCCTTTGCGGGAAATAATCCCGATAACAATTACTATGAAGAACTTTGGTATAACTTTGATATGTGGGTTGAAGATGCTAAAAAAGACCTTGGATACGAAAAGGTTGCAAGCGCTGACTATTTGAATTTCTTTAAGCAACAAATAACCAATGCCATCAACGTTCAAAGAGTTTGTATCACCCCTGTAGATTTCACTTTTAATAATGGACAAGGCGTCCATTTGGAAGCTAAATCTTGGGGAGATGCTTTTAGTCACGGACTTATTGAAGGATTGTTAGTATATCCTGTCGCTTGGTTGTTGCACAATTTAAGCGTTGCCTTTGGTGGTAATGGTTGGGGGCAGGTTTTGGCTATTTTAGTAGTGACGATTATTGTAAGAGCCTTGATTGTTCTTGTAAGTTTCAAGCAAACGATGGCACAACAAAAGACCAATCTTATTCAACCGGAATTAAGGCGGATTCAAGAAAAGTATCCAAATGCCAATACCAATCAATATGAAAAAGCTCAATTAGCTCAAGAGCAGATGGCTTTGTATAAAAAATATGGTATTAATCCGTTTGGGATGATTATCGTATTAATCGTTCAATTCCCCGTTTTTATCGCTGTGTGGGGAGCTATGTCGGGAACAGCGATACTCGCCGATGGTGAGATTTTAGGTTTAAGTCTTGCTTCAACGACAAGTAGCGAAATCTTCAACCTTGATTGGGTCGCAATTGTGATTTTCGTGTTGATGAGTATCGCTCAAATAATTTCGATGAAATTACCGATGATGCTACAAAAGAAACGCTTAGATGCCGTTGAAAAACGCGGTAAAAATCCAGCGGTTGAAAAGAATGAAAATACGATGAAATGGGTCAATAATATCATGATGGTCATGATTATTATTATGGGCTTTAGTCTTCCTGTTGGTATGGCTATTTATTGGTTCATCGGTGCTTTAATTTCTATTGTTCAAACTTTAGTGATTCAAAAAATTAATAACAAAAAATCAAAAGGTCTAAAATATAAGACTAAAAAATAATAAAGGAGAATTATAAATATGAAAATTTACAACGGAAAAAGCGTCGAAGATCTTCTCGAACAAGCCGCCAATGAGCTTAATGTATCTAAAGAAGATTTGATGTATGAAGTAAAAGAAGAATCAAAAGGACTATTTTCAAAAAAAGCGACAATTGAAGTATACGAAATAAGCGATGTCATCGAATTTGCACAAAATTACGTTAAAGAAGGCATCGAAGCATTAGGTTTTGAATGTGAAGTGATTCCGACTTTTGTCGATGGTATTATCAACTTGAAAATTGAAAGTCCTCGTAATTCGATAATTATCGGAAAAAATGGTCGTTCTCTTCAATCTTTAAATGAATTGACTCGATTGGCTGTCTCTAATCGTTTTAAAAAAAGATTCAGAATTTTGCTTGATGTAAGTGATTATAAACAAGAAAAATACGCTCGATTAATTGCCATTGCTAGAAAATTAGCACATGAAGTGACAAGAACTAAAGTCGATGCTGTTTTAGATCCCATGCCAGCCGATGAACGAAGAGCGATTCATAATGCCTTAACCGGAATGCCACACATCAAAACAGAATCTGAAGGTTTTGGAAAAAATCGACAAATTCACATAAAATATATAGGATAACGCGCGACCCCCTTTCAATTGAAGGGGGTTTTAATGTAAGTGTGATATTTTAATGCTTAAATTAATATTGTATAATTTAAAATTGAGGTGTCGTTATGGATAAAATTAAAATTAATATGCTGTCAAAAGCAGATACGGTAGATGGTCAAGGGGTTGCTTCAGCATATAAAGAACAAGTAAATTTAATCAAAGAAGGAGCCAAGGATCTTTTTGATGTTTCAATCAATAAGCATGGTAAATTTGATATTATTCATATTCATACCGTAAATCCGACTTACTATCTAAAAATGATCACTGATAAAAAAGCGGTTCATGTCGCGTATGTGCACTTTTTACCCGATACTTTAGATGGTTCGATTAAATTGCCGCGTTTATTCTTTAATATCTTTAAAAAATATGTTAAAAATTTCTATAAAAAAGCTGACGAAATTGTTGTTGTTAATCCGATCTTTATCGAACCTTTAGTGAAATTAGGGATTGCTAAAGAAAGGATCACTTATATACCTAACTTTGTTTCACACGAAGAGTTTTATCAGATGGATAATGATAAGGTAAAAGAAATCAGGGAAAAATACGAAATTCCGCAAGAGGCATTTGTGGTCCTTGGGGTTGGACAAGTTCAATATCGTAAAGGAGTTCTAGATTTCGTGGAAGTTGCTAAGAAAAATCCTGATATTACTTTTGTTTGGGCTGGAGGTTTTTCCTTTGGAAAAATTACCGATGGTTATAAAGAATTAAAACAAATAATCGATAATCCTCCGAAAAATGTAAAATTTATCGGAATTATCAAAAGAGAAGAAATGAATGAAATCTACAATATGGTTGATTGCCTTTTTATGCCCTCTTATAATGAACTTTTTCCGATGTCGATATTAGAAGCGGTCAATGTGAGAAAACCTATCGTACTTCGTGATTTGGATCTCTATCAGAAAATTCTTTTCGATCAATATACTAAAGCCGATGACAACGAGGGCTTTTCTAAGATTATTCGTAAATTAAAAGAAGATCCCGAATATCTGAAAGAAGAAATTTTAAAATCTCAGTATATTTCAGATTATTATTCTAAAGAAAATGTTTTAAAACTTTGGAAGGATTATTATACGCGTATTTACAAAGCAAAGAAGGAACAAAATTAAATGTTTGACACAATTGTCGCTTTAGCAACGCCACCATTAAAAAGTGCATTGGCAATAATTAGAATGAGTGGCCCTAAGACCGAAGAAATATTAGATGCCATATTTAAAAGCAGTCGCAAAATTGAACCAAATTATGTTCGATATGGAAAAATTATTAATCCAGATGACGAACAGATGATCGATGAAGTTATGGCGACTTTTTTTCAAGGACCTCATTCTTTTACCGGTGAAGATATGGCGGAAATTTCTTGCCATGGATCAGTGTTGATTGCCAATCAAATAATTGAAATGATTATTAAACTTGGAGCTCGCTATGCGGAACGAGGTGAATTTACAAGTCGGGCATTTTACAATCAAAAAATAGATTTAGTTCAAGCCGAAGCTATAAACGATTTGATTAATGCTAAAAGTTATGGCGCTAAAAATCTCTCTTTGAATGCTCTAAAAGGTGAAACATCTAAATTATTGTTCCCTTTAGTCGAAGATTTGGCCTCTTTGTTGGCTAATATTGAAGTGAACATCGATTATCCAGAATATAAAGATATCGAAGAATTAACATACTTACAAATTCAAAGTAAAATCATCAATTGCCAAAATGTGATCGATGACTTAATTAAAGATGGAAAGAAAAATATCATCGTTTTAGAAGGAGTCAAAGTAGTGTTAGTGGGAGAACCTAATGTCGGTAAATCTTCTTTACTCAATGCCCTTATCGCTGAGGATAAAGCCATTGTTACAGCAATACCTGGAACCACGCGCGATGTAGTCGAAGGTGAAATTGTTTTAGAAGGTGTGTTAATTCATCTTTTCGATACAGCCGGTATTAGAGAAACAGCAGATCCGATTGAACAGTTAGGTATACAAAGATCGATAAAAAATATCGAAGAAGCTGATTTGGTCATTTATGTGAAGGATCAAACCGAAGAACAACCTAATGATTCTTTAGATAAATTGTTACTTAATAAAAATGTAATAACAGTATATAATAAAAGCGATTTATTATATAATTTGCACGATGATAAGTTAAAGGTGTCGGCATTAAATAACGACATTGGAGCATTAAAAAACGCGATTGTGAAAGAACTGCATTTAAACAATATTACATCAACTAAACCTTCACTTTGTTCTGCAAGACAAATCGCTTTGCTTGAAAAAGCAGCAGAAGAATTACATCAAGCGATTGAAGAATCAAGATCACAGACACCGTTAGATTTAGTGTCGATTCATATAAAAAGTGCTTACGATTATCTTAATGAATTATTAGGAAGAGAAATTCGTGTCGATTTAGAAAAAGAAATCTTTGCACGATTCTGCGTGGGAAAATAAAATGTTTGATACTCACACTCATCTTTACGACGCTATGTTTGAAAATCCTCAAAAAACGATTGAAAAATGTCTAGAGGAAAATAATCTATTGTTGATGCCGGGAGATAACTATTCAAATTCTTTGAAAGCTCTTGAATTAAGTGAATCATTTAAAAATGTGTATTGTGCGGTAGGTCTTCACCCTCTTGAAGTAAAAGAAGATTATCAAAAAGAAATCGAAAAGATTATTGATCTATGTTCTAAAACAAAAATTAAAGCGATTGGCGAAATCGGATTAGATTATTATTGGATTAAGGATGAACATGAAAGAAAAAGACAACGCGAAGCGTTTATTTTACAAATTCAAAAAGCCAATTCAGTAAAATTGCCAATTATTATTCATGATCGTGACGCTCACGAAGATACTTATCAAATCCTTAAACAATACCCACCTCTTTATGGAGGGGTGTTACATTGTTATTCCGGTTCTTTAGAAATGATGGAAAAATTTTTATCGTTGGGATTATATATCGGTTTAGATGGACCGGTTACTTTTAAAAATGCTAAAACTCCTAAAGAAGTAGCGGCAAAAGTTCCTTTAAATCGTCTTTTAGTAGAAACCGATTCACCCTATTTATCGCCGGAACCTAAACGAGGACAAAGAAATGATTCGTTGAACTTAAAATACATCATTAAAGCGATTGCGGATATTAGAGGTCTTAATGAACAAGAACTCGCGGATATCACCGAACAAAACGGAAGGAGGTTTTTTGGCATTGAATAAAGAAAAACTTTCTCATCAGGTAATCGTTGTAGAGGGAAAAAGTGATGTTGCACGATTGTCGTCATATTTTGATTGCGAATTTGTAATTACAAATGGCTCAGAAGTACCATCAAAAACCATTGAATATTTAAAGAATCTTCCTCAAAGTTGCGATATTTTAATCTTAACAGATCCGGATTATCCAGGAATTCGCATTCGCAACCAACTAGCGAAAGAACTGCCTAACGCTAAGCATGCTTTCGTAAGAAAAGAAAAAGCCATTAAAGGAAAAAAACTCGGTGTCGCAGAATGTGAAACAGAAGAGTTGCTTACTGCAATCAAAAATGCGGTAAGTTTCCATGAAGCCGATCGTCAAGAGTTTGATTTAGAGTTTTTGTATCAAAATAAATTAATAGGTTCGGCAAATTCCCAAAAATTAAGAGATGATTTAATGGATAATTTTAAATTAGGATACGGAAATGCCAAAACTCTTTTAAAAAGATTAAACACCAGTTCAGTCACAAGAGAAGAAATTATTGAATTTCTTAAGGAGCAATAGTGATGATATGTTCTAGAGAATACGTTATGAAAACTTTAAAGCAAAAATCGTTGAGACCTAAGAAAATATTTTCACAAAATTTTCTTGTCGATTCAAATATTGCTCAAAAAATCATCGACAATTTGGAAATCAATAAAAATGATACAATTGTTGAAATTGGGCCGGGACTTGGCGCTTTAAGTGAATTGCTAATCACTAAAACCGATAAAGTGATTCTTTATGAAATCGATAAAGATATGGTAAATCATTTAAAGGAAACTTTTAATGATACTGGGATGATTATTAAAAACCAAGATTTCTTAAAAGAGGATTTGATTGCTTTAAAAAATATGAAAGTAAAATTCGTTTCTAATGTTCCTTATAATGTCACAAGTCCTATTATAGAAAAGATAGCGTGTGCTCCTTTTAGACCAATTTTATTTGAGTTTATGATTCAAAAAGAAGTTTACGAACGGTTGAAGGCTAAAGATGGCAAAGATTATGGTCCTTTGAACATCCTTATTGAATATATAGGGAAACTAGAATTTATCAGCAATGTCTTTCGTGAAGCTTATATTCCCGCACCGCATGTCGATAGTGTTATTTTACTGCTTAAGTTTAATCAAGAATATGATCCAAAAATTGCTGGAGAATTGAAAGATTTATTGAAAAAGTCTTTTGCGATGCGAAGGAAGACCCTTTTTAATAATTTAAAAGCTTATTTTGGAAAAGAATACACTGAAGCGTGGCTGAAAAGAGCGCAACTTAAAAATACAATTCGTGCTGAAGAATTGACGTTAGAGGATTATTTAAAATTAATTGAGGTAAAATAAATCATTTTTTTCATATATATACAAAGGTGATTAAAATGCAAATAGGAGATTTGGTGACGCGATATTCTCATCAGCACGACGTCATTTTTAGAATTGTTGAAATCAAAGATGGTAAATGTCTTTTAAAAGGCGAAGTGGTTCGTTTGATTTGTGATGCCGATGAGAAAGATTTACGACCATATAAGTTAGAAAACAAAATCAAAGTGACTTTACCGGCACTTGAAAGAAATCGTGCTCAAAATTTGGTGGAAGGTAAAATTCTTCATCTAGATGGTGATGAATATTATTTAAAAAAAGCGATGAAAGCTTATCAGACTTATGACTTAAAAGCGATTGGTTATCATGTTGAAGAAAGCCATATGTCAACGGTTGTCGCCTCGCTAATAAATAAACATCATCCTGATGTTTTAGTTCTTACAGGACACGATTCATTAAAAACAAATAATAAAAATGAATTGTATAACTTGACTTCTTATCGCAATTCGAGTAATTTTGTCAATGCAGTGTTAGAAGCGCGAAAGGTTGTTTCTGATAAAGATTCGCTAGTGATCGTTGCTGGAGCCTGTCAAAGCTATTATGAAGCGCTGATTGATGTCGGTGCTAACTTTGCTTCTTCGCCCGCAAGAAAAAATATTCATCTTTTGGATCCGGTGATTGTTGCAAGTCAAATAGCTTCTATTAGAGTTACTGAATACGCGGATATTAACGATATTCTTCAAAGTACCATTTCCAAAGAAATGGGAGGATTGGAAACACGAGGACGCGCACGCAGAACCTTTTTAGGAGGAAATGCTAATGCTTATGGTTAAGGCCCACGCTAAAATAAATTTGGCGCTTGGTGTAGTTGGTAAAAGAAGTGATGGATATCATTTACTTGAATCTATTATGTTACCTTTAGAGTTACACGATCGCGTGGAAGTTGAAATTATTCCTTCAAATTATGGTGGAACATTTATCACTTGCGATGACATCTCGGTTCCTACTGATGAAACTAATCTTGTACATAAAGCTTTCGCCCTCATGAAACAAAAGTTTAATTTTAAACAAGAATTTAGAATACACATACATAAAATTATTCCTCTTTCAGCCGGTTTGGGTGGCGGTTCTGCCGATGCGGCTGCGGTGATAAATGCGCTTAATCGCATATTGAAGTTGAATTTGTCTCGAGAAAATTTGATTGATATTGCTTATCAAATAGGTGCGGATGTTCCTTTCTGTTTATTCAATCGTCCGGCTTATGTTACCGGTATTGGTGAAAAATTAGAAGAAATCAAATGTCATGATCGATATTATGTTTTGTTAGCTAAACCCAAAGAAGGATTATCGACTAGACAAATTTTTAATGATTATGATACTATGCAGATTGATAAAAAAGTCGATATGAAGGAATTAAAGGCAGCTTTGCAAAAAGGTGACGATCAAGACATAGCCGGAAATATGATTAATGCACTTGAAGAACCGGCATTTATACGGATGCCTTCAGTCCAAAAAATTAAAGAGAAATTGGTGGAATTAGGGTTTACCAAAGTTTTAATGACAGGTTCTGGAACTTGTGTGGTTTGTCTTTCTAAAGATTTAAAAGCTTTGCAAAAAGCTGAAAGTGAAATCAGTTCACTAGCGTATTTTACAAAAATTACCGAAACATTATCTTAAAATATCATATTATGTAATATGAAAGTTTATGATCGATTAATTATCTTACTATATCCCAAACTAGAAAAGGAAAAAAGTAAGATTTTTTATTATCCTTATGGAGTACCGCTTTATGAGTATTTTAAGATAAATGACGCTTATGATCTAATGATTGAAACTGAAGATGAGCTTTTAAAGCAAACAGCTTTAAAAGAGTCTATAAAATTGGTTTCAGACAATAACAAGCTAAATTTTGTCAATAAATACAAGCAAATTATAGTTTATAATGGACGATATTTATTAGATGATGAAAAAGTTTTTCGAAAATTGACTAAACTCAAAAAAGGCAAAATTCAATTATTAAACTCAAAAAAGCAAGAGGTTTGTACAATCTATAATCAAAACTATAATATGTATAAAATTATTAAAGATAAAATAATAACTTACGATATGTTTGACAACGTCGATCGTGCCAAGTATTTGCAACGAATGAATGATCAAATAATAAATAAATGGATAAGATATGGTGTCATTTTTGATGATCCTACACACACATACATTTCTCCATTAGTGGTTTTTTGTGGTCAAAATCACATATTACCGGGAACAATATTTTATGGAAAGACCATAATTGGCCAAAAAAATGTAATCGGACCACATTCTGTTATAGAAAATTCTATAATCAAAGATTATAATAAAATCACTCTTTCAAAACTTTCGAATGTTGTTGTAGGAAGCAACAAAACAATCGGACCTTTCGCTAATTTGAAAGAATCAAACGATGAAGTTTTCAAGGCTTAACTAAGGAGGAACCGCATGTTAGACAACGCAGTAATTTATTCGTTGACCGCTAATAAAGAACTAACTGAAGAAATAGCTACAAATCTTGGCATGAAAGTAAGTGAGTGCTCAGTCAGTCATTTTGCAGATGGCGAAATTATCTGTGAACCACTTGATACTGTAAGAGATAAAGATGTCTATGTTATTCAATCAACTTGTTCGCCGGTTACCGAGCACTTATTTGAAATCTTAATATTTGCCGATGCGTTAAAACGAGGCTCAGCTCGACAAATAAATCTAGTCATACCTTACTTTGGATATGCAAGACAAGATCGGAAGTCAAAGCCACGACAACCGATTACAGCACGACTTGTCGCTGATTTAATAAAAGTGGCAGGCGTGGATCGTGTGATCACCGTCGATTTACATGCCCCGCAAATTCAAGGTTTCTTTTCTTGTTTAGTCGATGAATTGACGGCAATTCCGCTCATTGCCGATTATTTTTGGAAACAAAAGCTAGATTTTAAAAACCTAGTAGTTGTTTCGCCGGACCATGGTGGTGTCAATCGAGCAAGAAAAGTTGCTGAACGCTTAAATGTTCCTTTGGCGATTATCGATAAAAGAAGAACTAAACCAAATGAAGCGGAAGTCATGAATATAGTTGGTAATGTTGAGAATAAGGACTGCATTATTATTGATGATATGGTTGATACCGGTGGCTCTTGTTATGCTGGAGCGCTGGCACTAAAAAAACACGGCGCTAAATCAATTAAACTTGCTTGTACTCATCCGGTTTTTTCTAAAAATGCTTATGATCGAGTTTTAGCGGATGTTTTTGATGAAGTAGTTGTTACTAATTCTATTCCGCTTAAACAGGAAATGTGCGTTGAAAAAGTAAAAGTGCTTTCCTTGGCTCCGATGCTTGCCAAAGTTATCGAACACGTTGAAACAGGACAAGCAGTTTCAATCGTATACGATTTATACAATCACGCGAAATAAAAAACGACCATTTAGTCGTTTTTTTATGACAAGATATCATTTATTTGCGCTATACAGTGTGATAAAATGGCACTAAAGCGAGGAATTGATAATGTTAGCCAAATTAAAAACATTCTTTAAAAAATTCGATGAAGTTTCGAATCAAATTTATGATACCTTCTTTGCTTTTGTTCGCAAGCATGTGTTTATAATTGCCTTAATAATTTTGTTAATTACATCTTTTTTAATAAGATGGTGTTTTATTGATTACCATTCAGGAGATATGGATCACTATCTTGTGCCATGGATGGATCATATTAAAGGTAATGGTGGATTTTTAGCTTTAAAATCTTGGCCTAATTTTTCAAACTCAAGATGCGACTATCCACTTGCCTATGTAAATTTATTGGCATTGATGTCTTATTTTCCGTTAAGTTCCATCGCTGCGGTTAAATTTATCTCGTTCTTTTTTGATTATGCCTTGGCGTTTGGTGTGTTTTTAATTGTCAAAGAAATCACTCATAAAAAATCCGTCGCTTATTTTAGCCTCTTTATCATGTTTTTCATGCCGACAGATATATTAAATTCCGCGTTATGGGGTCAGTGTGAAGCTTTGTGGGCTTGTTGTATTATTTATGCTATTTACTTTATTCTCAAAAATAAAAATTTTTTAGCGATGTTTATTTTGGGACTTTCGGTTGCTACGAAAATTCATACGGTTTTCTTTTTTCCGACATTAGTGTGGTTATTTTTGGTAAAGAAAGTAAAACTCAGAGAAATGCTATTAATTCCACTTGCAATTTTTATAACGATTATTCCAGGACTTATTGTAGGCGTTAATATAAATGATGCACTTGGTATTTATGCCACACAGATGGGGCAATACAAGAATGCAAACTACGGATCGGCGAATATGTATGCTTTTTTGCAATACGATAAACTCTATGATTTTTTCAATGCCGGAGCGGCGCTTTATTTCGGCCTTTCAATTTTAGGAATGGTCTTGCTCTTTTTGTTCTATTATAAAAAAGGAGTTCCATTTACCGCTAAAAACTTTATTCATGTTGCAGCGGTTTATGCTATTTTGTCACCATATGTCATGCCTCATATGCATGAAAGATATTTTTTCTTCGCGGATGTAATGATGATATTGTATACTATTATTACACGTAGAAGAAAATTTCTTCCAATCACGATGCAGCTAGCAAGCATTTTCTGTTATGCGAATTTTCTTTTCGGACATTATCATTTTGGATTTCTTGGATTTGAAGATATCGTTTTATTTGCTTCGTTATTAAATCTTTTTAATATTTTCGTTCTTATAAACGACTTCAAATATCTAGAAACCAATTCTAGTAACAATGTGTAATATTATACACCGCTTGTTATCTTTGACACATTTTTGAAAGAAGGATTTATTTATGGAAGCTTTTGAAACTTTTCTTTTTACCCCTTGGGGAATGGCAATTGCCGCCTTTATCTTTATAATCATTTTTAAATTTATCTACTTTTTTACTTCGTCCATTGGGATTATTCGTCAAATCTTTATGATTGCTGGTATTGCTATCTTCTGTTATTTTGGTTTTGCAAATGCTGAGATAGATCCTGATTTAGATATGCGTCCGTTTATTGGTACGGATTGGTGGAAAAACGCGGGTATCATTTGGCTTGGAGCCACCATTTACTTTATGTATTTATTTGCGGATTTATCTTGGGAAAAGCATTATTATGATGAATATAAATATAGGTTTATTCAGCATTTTTTAGGATCCCCAGAAATTGAAGTTATTAAAGAAGTTCGTGAGGAAACCCACCCTATAAGATGGGTAGCCTTTTCGGCCTTTTTAGGTCTTGGTGTTATGTGTGGCTCAGAATTAATGGGCACTATGATAAAAAATGATTTTTTCTATGATGGATATTTAGGATGTGGAATCTTTGGTTTAGCTTTCTTACTCATCTATTTGTTAAGAATAGTAACTAAAATAGTAAAAGCCGCGAAAGATCGTTAAACAAATGTAATAAAATAAATTTTTTACCATAAGAAAAACCCTAAAGTTTATCGCTTTAGGGTTTTTTAATAAGTAGTGTTAATATTCCTTATTTTTCAAGTTTTTCTTTAATTGCAGCTTGAGCGGCAGCTAAACGAGCAACTGGAACGCGGAACGGAGAACAAGAGACGTAATCAAGACCAGCCTTGTGGTAGAATTCGACCGATTTTGGATCGCCACCGGTTTCCCCACAAACACCAACGTGAAGATCTTTACGTGTTGCACGACCGGCCTTAACAGACATATTGACTAATTTGCCAACACCATCTTGATCTAAGGTCTTAAATGGATCTTCTTCGAAAATCTTGTGCTCATAGTAATCCGGCAAGAACTTAGCGGCATCATCACGGCTGAAACCGAAAGTCATTTGAGTTAAATCGTTGGTACCGAACGAGAAGAATTCAGCTTCTTTGGCGATTTCGTCAGAGAGAAGTGCGGCTCTTGGAATTTCAATCATCGTACCGACGTGATATTTCATGTTGACACCGGCTTCTTTAATTAAACGATCGGCGGTTTCAACAATGATATTCTTAACGAATTTTAATTCGCGGACATCAAGGACAAGAGGAATCATAATTTCAGGTTCAACTTTAATACCCTTCTTCATGACGTTAATAGCGGCCTTGATAATCGCAGAGGTTTGCATTTCGCAAATTTCCGGATATGAAACGGCAAGACGGCAACCACGGTGACCCATCATTGGGTTAAATTCATGTAACTCAGCAATACGGTCTTTGACTTGTTGAACGGATTTTCCGGTTGCGACGGCCAATTCTTCAATCTTGTCTTCTTCTTGTGGTAAGAATTCATGAAGAGGTGGATCTAATAAACGGACGTTGACATTTAATTCGCCCATGATTTCATATAATTCTTCAAAGTCTTTTTGTTGCATAGGTTCGAGTTCGGCTAAAGCAGCTTTACGATCAGCAACATTGTCGGCAAGAATCATTTTTCTCATTGAGAAGATACGATCTTTGTCGAAGAACATATGTTCAGTACGGCAAAGTCCAATACCTTGGGCACCGAAAACTTTAGCTTGTTTAGCATCACGAGGAGTATCCGCATTGGTGCGAACTTTTAATCTTCTTGCGCGATCAACCCAAGCCATTAATCTTCCAAAATAACCGGCGGTTAAATCCGGACTAACGGTCTTGATGGCACCGACATAAACTTTTCCGGTAGAACCATCTAAGGAGAAAACGTCGTTTTCAGTGTAAACTTTTCCACCGATTGTTAAAGTTCTCTTTTCTTCGTCGATTAAAGCTTCTTTACAACCGCAGACACAGCATTTACCCATACCACGAGCAACGACGGCAGCGTGTGAAGTCATACCACCACGCATGGTGAGAATACCTTCAGCGGCAACCATACCGACGATATCTTCTGGGGAGGTTTCGGCACGGACTAAAACGACTTTTTCGCCATTAGCATGTCTTTTTTCGGCTTCTTCGGCAGTAAAGGCTAATTTACCGGTTCCAGCTCCTGGACCAGCAGCCAAACCTTCGGCGACTGGGGTAGCTTTAGCCAATTCGTCTTTGTCAAAGCCAGGAAGTAATAATTTATCAAATGATAAAGCATCGATTCTTAACACAGCTTCATCTTCTGTAATCAATTTTTCATCGACAAGGTCACAAGCTATTTTTAACGCTGCAGCAGGAGTTCTTTTACCATTACGTGTTTGTAAGAAGTAAAGTTTACCTTCTTCAACGGTGAATTCCATATCTTGCATGTCGCGGTAGTGATTCTCCATCTTTTTAATGGTTTCAACAAATTGTTCATAAACTTCAGGCATTCTTCTCTTCAATTCATCAATGTGAAGTGGAGTACGAATTCCAGCGACAACATCTTCACCTTGTGCATTTGGCAAATATTCAGCAGAAATTACTTTTTCTCCGGTTGCCGGATCACGTGAGAAAGCCACGCCGGTACCAGAAGTTTCGCCCTTATTTCCGAAAGCCATCGATTGAACGTTGACGGCAGTACCCCAACTATATGGAATATTGTTCATCATACGATAGACATTGGCTCTTGGATTATCCCATGAACGGAAAACAGCAGTAACTGCTTCAATTACTTGGACATATGGGTCACTTGGGAAGTCTTCATTGAAGGTCTTCTTATAGTAATCTTTATATTTTGCAACTAATTCCTTAAGTTCGGAAGCAGTAACTTCAGTATCTAACTTATAGCCACGGGCTTCTTTAAGATCATCAAGCATTTTATCCATGTCGGTTCTTGGATGACCTTTAGCGATGTTGGTAAACATCAAAATAAAACGACGATAGCAATCGTAAGCAAATCTTTCGTTGTTGGTTTCTTTTGCTAAAGCTTCAACCGTTTTATCATTTAAACCTAAGTTTAAGATGGTGTCCATCATACCAGGCATAGAAACCCGAGCTCCGGAACGAACACTGACTAATAACGGATTTTTGTCTCCGCCAAAGTTTTTGCCGGTTTCTTTTTCAACTGCGTGAACAGCTTCATAAATTTCCTTGACTAAATAGTCTGGGAGAACTTTGCCACTTTCGTAATAAAGAGTACAAGCTTCAGTTGTGACCGTGAATCCTTGTGGAATCGGAACTCCGATATGGGTCATTTCTGCTAAGCCGGCACCTTTACCACCTAAAAGCTCTTTACCTAAGCCGTAAGCTTCTTTAAAGTGGTATACGTACTTTTTTTGCATAAATTTCCTCCTACATTCTATGTTGTTAATATTATTATTAACAATTTTATGCTACTTCGCTATTTTAGCATGTTTAAATAGAAAATTGTAGATGTTTAAATGCGAAATGCTAAATTATGAACATTATAGAGTATGTTCCTAAAAAATAAATTTTAATGGTTTTTTAGTTTTTCAATTTCGCTTTCACTTAAAAGACGATATTCACCAACATTTAATCCTTTTAAAGTCAAGCAATCAAATTGAGTTCTTTTAAGCGACACCACGGTGTAATTAAAAGCAGAAAACATTCGTTTGACTTGATGAAATCTTCCTTCGTTTAAAATAACCTCGGCTTCTAAATCGGAAAGAATAGTTAAAGTGGCAGGAAGTGTTGTTTTACCATCAAGCAAAATGCCAACTTTAAAATATTCTATTAACTTGTCACTTAAAGAATGGTCCACAGTTACACGATATACTTTATCAACGTGCCTTTTGGGAGATAAAAGTCGATGAGCTAAATCCCCATCATCGGTTAGAAGCAACACACCCGTTGTATCTACATCTAAACGACCAACCGGAAAAAGAGCAGCGTGGCGATAATCAGAAACAAGATTCAAAACTGAAGGATAGTTTTCGTCTTCGGTAGAAGAAATATATCCTTCCGGTTTATATAGAAGGATATAATGATTTTGACGAAAATTGACTTTTAAGTCATTGACGAAAACAAGATCTTTTTCAGGTATAACGTGAAAGGAATCGTCTTTTATTAGTTTTTCGTTAACTTTAACTTGCCCATGTTTTATTAAAGATTTTACCTCTTTGCGACTGCCATATCCGGAATTAGAGAGATACTTATCGAGACGCATATTTTAAATCCCCTAAATGGGTTTTTGAAAAAATTTGTTGGCAGATTAAAAAATGAATACAACCGAAAGAAGCGCCTAAAAATGAGCCAGTTAAAACGTCGCTAAGATAATGAGCTCCGACAAAGATTCTAGAAAAAGCGATTGCAAATGCTAGCGGAAAACTGATTAAACCTAATTTGCGGCGATATAAAAATATCATTGTTGCGGCAGAAAACGATGAAAAAGAATGCCCCGAAGGAAAAGAAGAACCGGAAGGGAATGGATAATTCATCGAAACCATAAAATCGGTAAAACCACCGATTTCGGTATAAGGTCTTGACCGATTGATGATGATTTTTAAGAAATAATCATTAAAAAGCCACCCTATCAATAAAATTACAAGCGCAAAAACGATCGTCATCGAAAATTTTTTGTTGCGGCAAAGTTGAACGATTAGAATCGTTAATAAAAATATTATCCAAATGGTACCACCGCTTCCGAGTTTAGAAAAAATAATCATAACCCGATTAACAAAATCAGAGCCATGAAGATTTTCAAGAAAAAAACGACTGACAATATTATCTAGATTCATCTTTTGATTCCTTTTCAGTTAATTTTTTATTATATTTACGATTTAAATAATCTAAGGAATATGAGCCGACAATTCCGCCGACAAAAAGAACGATCGAAACGATAATTTGGATTAAATCGATTTGAATACTATAATCAACTTGCATATAAATTCCCGCTAAAGATCCGACAATGAAACCGATAATAGCGAAGAACGTTTGTATCTTCCATTTCGCTAAGCAAAATGAAATAAATTTTGACATGAAGTAAAAGCCGATAATAATTCCAATACCAAAAGGAATTAAAATCAAAATTGATTGAAAAATATTTTCAAAATGTAATAATTGAGCACACACATCCAAAATTGGTTTATAAAATCCGATAAGCATTAAAACCATTGAACCGGAAACTCCAGGAACAACTAGAGTTGCAGAGGCCAAAAATCCGACCAAGAACAAAACTATATACATATACCATTGAATGTTCATTAGAGTGACATCAGGTGTATTGGTAAATAAATTAATGGCACAAAGCCCGATAACTAAAATTAATGGAATGGCACTGATTAAAAAATTAGTTGCTTTTTCATATCCTTGAACATTGCGATACAAAGAAGGCAATTGTCCGATAATTAAAGCGACAAACAAAGTTGCGGTAGGAAATGGGAAATTGGCTAATGCCCATTGTAATGGAATAATTAAAGCGGCAATACCTAAAAGAATGCCGATTGCAAATGGTAAAAGAGTTAACAATGATTTTTTAAAATCTTTAGTAATGGTACTTACTGCATTTAATAATTTGTCATAAACATTAAGAATGATGGCTAAAGTTCCTCCGCTTACTCCGGGAATTAAACAAGCGATGCCAATAAGTGCTCCTTTTGCAGTATTTAAGAAAAAAGATTTCATTTCATCCACCTCATTAGTGCATTTATATCTTACAAATAAAAAACAATAAAAACAACCACAAAACTAGTTTGAATATATTCTAAAAGTTACAAATTTATTATTTACCATCGCTAATAAATTAATAAAACGGTTTTTAATAAGCCATACTAACAAAGTAAAGGAGTGAAATTATGCCAAATTTAAAATGCCACGATCATACTTGTGATCACAATTACTGTACTCACTGCACGAAAAAAGGAATTCAAGTGAGCAATACTGCCTATTGCCGTTCATATGAAAAAAGACGAGATGATGATTCTAAACTTGCACAATGGGAGTATGAATTTGCTTCTGATCAGCCTTTTTCCTTAGAGACAGATGAACATGTCGTGTTATGTGATGCATCATCTTGCCGTCATTTCTATGCCAATAAATGCACAGTTCATCATTTGCGGGTCGATCGAAAAGCGGTCGGAGCAAAATGCATAAACTATATTGAAAAGTACAGATAAAATCTGTGCTTTTTAATTTTTATCAACGTAAAGATTATTGGTAATTTTATCAAAATCTTTTTTAGATAGATAAATGTAGATAACGGCACAGATTGATCCTAAAAGACCGATTATCGGTAACATCGCACCGGTCACGACACGAAAAGTTAAATCGGGATTTGGTCCTGGATTATTGCCATCGACATAACCAAAAAGTGAGCTTACTAAACTCATGAAAATCGCGGATATTGCTACGGACAATCTTTGCAAAACGCTACCCATAGATAGAAAGGAAGCTTCTCTTGAGATGCCATTTTTCTTTTTATCCATATCGATAATTTCAGCACCCATCAAATCTGGAGTAATCATTATTCCTCCAACGCCTGGTCCAACGACAGCGACGACGATAATACCGCTTATAAAATTGTATGGGATTGCTAAAGCAGCAAGTAAAAAAGGAAAGATAATGTATGAAATTTTCCAACATTTTCGATAACCCCATCTTTGCATTGCTTTATACCAAAGTGGTACGGAAATGATTACCGCGACAAACAGTATTCCCATTAAAATACCTTGTTCTAAAGAATTTACCTTTAAGACATATTTTGCGTATAAAGGATAGATTGTCACCAAAACACCAAGGCAAGCTTGATTAAAACTTACGGCTATATTGTATATTAAAAAAGCTTTGTTGGTGAATGCGTCTTTGATCGTTTGGCGAAAAGAATATGGTTTAGTATTCACTGTGTCTTCGGCTTGTTTATAATTAATACCGGTCACACAATAGATCATTATTGCCATATAAATAATGCCATAAATGATTCCAAGACCGATGTAGCCAATCAATTCTACCAAGTAAGGTGACGCTACAAGACAAATCGCCATTCCAAGAAGTTCTCCGATATGTCGGATTGATGAGACTTTGCTTCGCTCTTTTTCTTCGACAAATAAAACAGGATACAAAGCATAGTAATTGGTGTACATGATGGTTGAAAAGTTTTCGAAAGTAATAGAAATAAAAAGATAGAAAACAAAAAATTGAATTGTCGAAAAACCCGTTTCAGGACTTACAGCGTAAGTCAAAATCACAGATAATGCTAAAAAAGGCATGCATGTTACTAACCACGGCAATCGCTTTCCCCAACGGCTACGCGTTTTTTCGCTTAGAGCTGAAAAGATAACATCATTGACACCATCGACGATTACAAAGATTATTTTGCTTAAAGTTGCAAGGTTAATCGTTATAAGTGCCGCTTGATCGACATAGTATGTATAAGAAAATCCGTGAAAAAGTTGCGTAAGAAGTGTTAACGCAAAAAGACCGGTCGAATATCT
>CANQWG010000025.1 GCA_947627505.1 uncultured Bacilli bacterium
ATTAATTGCCCCTAATTAATAAAAATGGACACGCTAATAGCAATAAGAGCTATTAACAAGTCCATTGTAAAAAAACAAATAATTAAAGAGTTATTTTAAAGTGCAGCTTTAAAAAGCCCTATATTAATGATATAATCTTTGTGATTCGAGGTATTCTATGATATATCATCTTTTTACTGATAGTAAATTTGAAACGATGAAGCTTGGTGAAAATATCGCTGCTTATTTATCACCCAATATGGTTATTACTTTGGATGGCGATCTTGGCGCAGGAAAGACGACTTTTACAAAAGGATTAGGCTCTGGATTAGGAATTCAAGATACGATATCTAGTCCTACTTTCAATATCTTAAAGTGCTACTTTAATGGAAAAATACCTCTTTATCATATCGATGCTTATCGGTTGGAAGATGGTATTAATAGCGACATCGGACTTGAAGAGGTAATTGATGGTGATGGTGTAGCGATTATTGAATGGGCCTCTTATATCAAAAGCATGATAAATGATCATTTAAGTGTAAAAATAGAAATCATCGATGAAAATACTAGAAAATTTAGTTTTGAAGCTTTTGGAGACAAATATCATAAACTTTTAAAAAGAATTGAGGAAATCAAATCATGAAATATTCACTTTTACTAGATAGTTCTTCTACTCTTTTAGCGGTTGCAATTTTAGGCGATGGTGAATTTTTATATCGAAATTCGTATTCTGCTTGGCAACGACAATCCGAATTTATGATTCCTGAAATTGAAAAAGCTTTAAATAAATTAAACATAGGCTTGCTTGACCTTGATGAAGTGATGGTTACTAAAGGACCTGGTTCATACACTGGGGTAAGAATTGCTTTAACGATTGCTAAAACGTTGTGCACTATCGCTCCGAAAATCAAATGTAAGACAATTTCATCGTTGAAAGCTTTAGGTTCGGTTACGGAAAATTATATCGCTCTTATTAATGCGCGTAGTGAGCGTAGTTATGTTGCAATTTATCAAAAGGGTAAAGTGGTTTTAGAAGATTGCATTTTAACTAATGATGAAGTTAGAAAACTTATAAATCAATATTCGCCACAAGGATTTAACGTTAAAGGTGATGTAAAATATTTGAATCTTGAGGCTCCCTTTGAAGTACTTGAAGGCATGAAATCTTATCTTGATCAATGTGAAGTGGAAGAGGATATTTTAACTTTAAAACCGCTGTATTTAAAGGATTAATATGGAATTTGTAAGAGCAACGATCGAGGATATCGATGATTTAGCAAAGCTTGAATTTGAAAGTTTTGCTTCTCCTTGGACCAAAGAACAATATTTATACGAAATTCAAAATAATGAGTTCGCGACTATATGGCTTTTAAAAGAAAATGATAAACTTCTCGGTTACATTGATTATTGGTTATTATTTGATCAAGGCGAAATCAATAAAATTTGTGTATTAAAAGAAATGCAAGGACAAGGATTAGGTTCAAAATTAATGCAAAAGGCATTGGATGATCTTTATAAAAACGGGGCTTTCAGTCTTACACTAGAAGTACGAGTTTCAAATGAAAAGGCGATTAAGTTGTATGAAAAATATGGATTTGAGATTAAAGTTCGAAAGAAAAATTACTATTCCGATGGTGAGGACTGTTATATGATGATGAAACTATTAGGAGGAATTTAATTTGTGAATAAGATAATTTTGGCAATTGAATCGAGCTGTGATGAAACATCAATTGCGATATTAAAAGATGATGAATTGGTTGCTAATGTTACTTCAACACAAATTGCAATTCATCAAAAGTATGGAGGCGTGATGCCTGAAATCGCCTCACGACTTCATGTTGAAAATATTGGAATAGTACTTAAAGAAGCTTTAGATACCGCGAAAATCAATTTAGAAGATGTAAGTGCTGTTGCGGTTACAAGCGGTCCGGGATTAATCGGTTCTTTACACGTGGGTTTACAATGTGCAAAAACGATAGCCCTTGCTTATCATAAACCATTGATTCCAGTACATCACCTTTCAGGTCATATTTACGCCAATGAATTTGTAAAGCCGTTGAAGTTTCCGCTTTTGGCGATTGTTGTAAGCGGTGGTAATACAGAATTAGTGGTAATGAAAAAGCATCTCGATTTTAAAATTATCGGGGAAACTACTGACGATGCGATAGGAGAAGCTTTCGATAAGGTTGCTCGTGTTGTCGGATTACCTTATCCAGGTGGTGTTTCAATTGATCGGCTAGCTAAACAAGGGAAACCACGTTATCATTTACCACGTCCTTTAGATGATCATAGTTATCAATATTCGTATTCGGGATTAAAAACCGCGGTGATTAATTTATGCCATCAATTAAAACAAAAAAATGAACCGATTATCGTTGAAGATTTGGCTTGTTCTTTTCAAAAAACGGCGATCGATCTTCTTTTAGACAAAGCTTTGCCGGCAGTGGATGAATTTGATATTAAACAAGTGGTTCTAGCGGGCGGAGTATCTGCAAATTCTTATCTAAGAGAGCAAATTGTTTTAAGGTTGTCTGATAGAAAAGATGTGGAAGTTGTGATTCCTCCTTTATGGTGCACTACTGATAATGCAGCGATGATTGCAAAAGTAGGATCCTATCTTTACGAGCAAAATATTTTTGCACCATTAACATTGTCGGCCAATCCATCGTGGAAATTAGAAGACTTTAGGAGATTTTAACGATGAAAGATTTTTATTTGGAAATTAAACATATCTGTAAGCAAACAGGGGCTCGTTACGGCATTTTACATACTCCTCATGGCGATGTTGAAGTTCCGATGTTCATGCCGGTTGGCACTTTGGCAACGGTTAAATCTTTATCTCCGGAAGAATTAAAGGAATGTGGTTCTGGGGTTATTCTTTCCAATACTTACCATTTGTCTTTGCGTCCGGGGGCAGATATTGTCGATAAAGCCGGAGGCCTTCATAAATTTATGAATTATGATCGTCCTATTTTGACTGATTCTGGAGGGTTTCAGGTTTTTTCTCTAGCGGATAAGCGAAAGATCACCGAAGAAGGAGTGACGTTCAAAAATCATTTAAACGGAGCAAAATTATTTTTTTCACCGGAAATCGCGATTGGTATTCAAGAAAAATTAGGCGCTGATATCATCATGTCCTTAGATGAATGTGCCCCATATCCTGCCACTTATGAGTACATGAAAAATAGTGTCGAACGGACTTTACGGTGGGCGAAACGTGGAAAAGACGCTCATAAAAGGGAAGATCAAGCATTATTTGGAATCGTTCAGGGCGGAGAATTTACGGATTTACGGAAATATTGTGCTGAAGAGTTGGTTAAAATGGATTTCCCCGGTTACTCCATAGGTGGAACTTCAATCGGAGAACCCAAAAACGTGATGTTTAAAATGATTGCGGATACTACTCCGTATTTACCAACTGAAAAACCACGCTATTTGATGGGTGTGGGATCGGTAGATGCAATATTATATGGAATTGAAAAGGGAGTTGATATGTTTGATTGCGTCCTTCCGACACGAATTGCGCGCCACGGAGCTTTGATGACTTCAAAAGGGAGAGTAAATATTCGCGATCAAAAATATGCAGAAGATTTTACACCCCTAGATTCTGAATGTGATTGTTATTGTTGTAAGAATTATACTAAAGCGTATCTTAGACATCTTTATAAATGCGATGAAATATTTGGCAAACGACTTTTATCGATTCACAATATTCGATTTTTGATTCACATGATGGAAGAAGCTCGTGAAGCGATTAAGAATGATCGCTTTGGAGATTTTAAAAAAGAATTTCTCGCTAAATTCAATAGCGAAAGGGGATTTTAAAATGGATTATTCGATTTCACAATTCGATTTTAATTTGCCGGAGGAATTGATTGCGCAAACTCCAGAAAAAAAGCGTGATCATTCCCGGTTGATGGTCTTAAATAAAAGTGAAAAAACGATAGAACATCGCTATTTTTACGATTTGCTTGATTATTTGAAACCGGGAGATGTTTTAGTGCGTAATAATTCTAAAGTGATTCCGGCGCGTCTTATCGGCATTAAAGAAAAGACCAATGCTCAGGTTGAAGTTTTGCTTTTGAAAGATAAAGGACAAGATATTTGGGAATGTCTCTGTGGCAATGCTAGAGTAATAAAAAAAGATACGATAATTATTTTTGGTAACGGAGAATTGAAGGCACAATGTCTTGAAGTAAAAGACGAAGGTATTCGAATTATGAAATTGCTTTATCAAGGCATTCTTTTAGAAATATTAGAACATCTTGGAAAAATGCCGTTACCTCCTTATATTAAAAGACAATGTGATGACAATTCTCGTTATCAAACTGTTTATGCCAAAACTAACGGTTCCAGCGCTGCTCCGACCGCCGGATTTCACTTCACGGAAGAAATGTTTGACAAAATAAGAGAAAAAGGAGTCATTGTAGTCGATGTTACTTTGCATATCGGTCTTGGAACATTCCGTCCCGTCAAAGTTGATAATATTTTAAATCATCATATGCATAGCGAAGCATATGAGATGGATCAAAATTGTGCCGATATTTTAAATAAGGCACATGAAGAAAAAAGAAGAATCATTGCAGTTGGAACAACTTCAACAAGAACCCTAGAGGCGATTTATAAAAAATACCATAAGTTTGTTGCTACATCCGGGGAAACCGATATTTTTATTTATCCGGGATATCAGTTTGAGGCTATCGATGCTTTAATCACTAATTTTCACTTACCAAAATCCACTTTGATTATGTTGGTTTCAGCTTTTGCCGGGCGGGATTTTATTTTAGAAGCGTATCAAAAAGCAATCGAAGAACATTATCGATTCTTTTCTTTCGGGGATGCAATGTTTATATATGGTTAAGAAAAATTATTATTTAGAGTCAATAAAAGAATTAGACAGCATCAGGAACTTAAAGACAAAACCACGTCTTTTATTGCACGTGTGCTGTGGCCCGTGTTCAGGTTTTCCTTTGGAATTTTTGACACCATATTTTGAAGTGACGATTTTTTTCAATAATTCCAATATATACCCTAAAGGTGAACATGATCGTCGTTTAAGCGAACTTAAAAGATTTGTATCGATTTTTAATTATGAACATCACGAAAATGTGCAATTGATTGAAACACGATATTTGAATGAATTGTTTACCGAAAAACTTGAACCATATAAAGATTTACCTGAAGGTCAAGAAAGATGCTTTACATGTTTTAAATTAAGAATGGATGAAGCTTTTAATTATGCGAATTCTCATCAATATGATTATTTTACGACAGTCATGACGATATCAAGGCAGAAAAACTCTCAAAAACTGAACGAAATCGGACTAGAACTACAATCAAAATATTCTTATACTAAATACTTCGTTTCTGATTTTAAAAAAAATAAAGGTATCGACCGAGCGGTTGAAATTCGAAAATTATATAATATGTATCAACAGTTATATTGTGGTTGTCGATTCAGTTATCAGAAATTTATTGCTAAAAATATACAAAAATCGGAAGATCAGTAATTTTAACTATTATGAGCAATGTAGTTTAAATGATCGGCAGCTCTTTCTAAATTAGCCACTAAGTTTGTAAAGATAGTATTTGTTTCCGGTGAACAAGTGCCTTCATTAAGGCGTTTAATATGTTCATCGATAATATTTTTGCGCATAGAATCTATTGTTTGTTCGTCCAATTCGACAGATTTTAATTTTTCTTTGGATTTATCTTCCATTAAGTTAAAAACTTTTTCGGCCATGATATTGATTCGTTCCATCATGGCTTGTAATTCTTGAAGGCCGGTATTAGAAAAAGTCAATGAATTTTCTACAGCTGTTTGAGTGTATTTGGTGACGTTATCGCTTAATTCGCTGATTCTAACGATATCCGCTAAAGAGTGATGATAGGCAGAAATCAATTTTTCTGCTTTAATCGAAAGATCGTTGCTGCTGATTTTAATCATATAATCGATGATTAAAACATTGATGCTTTGTACTTGTTTGTTAATATCGTCGATTTCTTTCTTACTAGAAAGATCTTTTTTTATAAAAGCATTTAAAGAATAATTTAATGATTTTATAGAATTATTTCCGATTTGAATCATTTGTTTATTCACTTGACTTAAAGCAATTAATGGATTTTTTAAAAAACGTTCGTCGAGATAAATAGCGAGTTCTTCTTTCTTTTGATTTCTTTCAGGAATAATTAGGGTAGCAACTTTAATGAACACTTTAATGAATGGCAGAAACAATAAAACGCAGATGACATTAAAGAAGGTGTGAAACATTGCAATTTGAGTAGCCGGATTAGAAAACCATTTTCCGAAAGTGACGCTATGGAAGTCAGGGAAAAGCAACAAGACAATCATAAACAATAAAGAACCGGAAACATTAAATAAAAGATGGATAATTGCTGCACGTTTTGTATTGGCTCCACCACCGATTGAAGATAGAATCGCCGTTATACATGTACCGATATTGGTTCCTAGAATCACATAATAAACACCATTACCAATGCCGCCGACCATAATTCCGGCTGCTGCCAAAGAAAGAACGATTGAAGTGACTGCAAATGATGATTGAATTAAGGCAGTGACTCCGATACCGATTAAAAGCAATAAAAATGGATTGTTAATCGTTTCGAAGGCATTTTTGATATCGGGATTTGTGGCTAAAAAACTCATCTGAGTGGACATATAATTGACACCTAAAAATATCAATCCTAAACCGGCTATAGCATAGCCGGAGAGGCGTAATTTTTCGTGTTTTTTACAAAGAAGGTTAAAAAAGATACCGACAGCAGTGAGTCCGATTGCAATTGTTGTGAAATCAAATGATTGTAAGGCGACTAATTGAGCAGTGATGGTAGTTCCGATGTTGGCACCCATAATTACCGCTGTAGCTTGATATAAATTCATTAGGCCAGCATTAACAAAACCGACAACAATGACGGTCGTTGCTGAAGACGATTGCATTAAAGCGGTGGCACCAATACCGATACCGACACCCACCAAAGGATTTTTGGATGATTTATCGAATAATTTTTTAAGTTTGTTAGTTGCTAATGATTCGATGGTTTCAGATAAAATTTTAAACCCGATCAAAAAAGCTCCAAGTCCACCTAACAATTTAAAAATTATATCAAAATTAACCATAAGGGAACTCCTATAACTTACGATAAGTATTATATCCAATCCCTTCTTTTAGAAAAACAAAGTATTGCAAATAATTTAAAATATTTATTTGACTTTATATTTTCTGCTTAGTCGTTTAAGATAGGCAAGTGAGGTGATTTAATTGATTAAAGGTGTGATTTTTGATTTAGACGGAACATTGCTTAATACGATTGAAGATATAAAAGATTCAATTAATTTGGCACTCAACGAAATGGGATTAAAAGGTGATTATACTAACGAAGATATGAAATATTTCGTCGGTAGCGGAGTTGACGTTTTGACGGAACGAGCCATAAAAAAGTTTCATCAAAATGAAAGACGAATAGAACTGAAAGAACGATACAATTATATTTATGGTAAAAGAAAAGCGATAAAAACAAAACCATATGAAGGAATAAGCGAGTTAATTTTATCGCTACGCAAGAGGCATATTATTGTGGCTTTGTTATCAAATAAACCACATCAAGATACTTTAGATGTGCTTGATCATTATTTTGGCCTTCAAAATTTTGACTTTCCTTTTGGAAAAAGGGAAGGAATTCCGCCAAAACCTAATTCACAAGGCGTTGAATTATTGTTAGAAACTATGCATTTACAACATGAAGAAGTGATATATATCGGCGATAGTGACATTGATATGCAAACAGCAAAAAATGCAAATTTAATTAAAATCGGAGTTTCTTGGGGTTTTAGAACCAAAGAAGAATTGCTTCAAAATGGAGCGGATTATATAGTTGATAAACCTTATGAAATCATCGATATAATTGACAATTTAAATAAATAAAAAAACCGAAAAATCGGTTTTTTAATCAAAATCAGACCAAGGGACACTATTGGAATCAACAAAGCCGCCGCTATTTTTTATTCCTCCTTCACTGGAGGAAGAGGTGTTAGTAGAGGAGTCTTCATTTTCCGAATTTGAAGTATCTGTTTCTTCCTCACTAATCGTTTCACTAGTTGATTCTTCGCTAAGTAAAGATTCACTCATACTTGTCGTTTCATTTGATTCAGATTCCAATTGATTAGAATCATTATTAGATTGAGAAGTAGAAGTAATAGATAATATAGTTGAATTAAATACGGAAGTTTCTGAATTAGGGGTACATGCACCTAACAAAATGATAAAACTACCTAACATTAGCAAATTTAACTTTTTCAATATAATCACCTTCGTATCAATTATAAAATTTTTTGCATTAATTATTCAAGGTAAAACAGTTTTTGGTATTTTTTGAAGCTACGCTTTAAAAATTGGGACTTTTTGTTTGTGATTAAAAAGAATATAATAAAAATATAGAAAGGAACAAATATATGGCTATTAACGATACCATCATCAGTATTTTGAATCGCCGCAGTTATCGAGAATATACTGACAAGGCGATTTCAGAACAAGATTTAAATTTGATTCTACAAGCGGGAACTTATGCACCAAGTGCCAAAAATCAACAATCCGCTCAATTATTAGTGTTAAAAAATGACATCAAGCGTGAAGCGTTAAGAACTTTGGCAGTAAAAAAATTTGGACATGATCCGTTTTATGGTGCTAAAGAGTTTGTTTTAGTGGCAGCGAATAAAAATACCATGTGTCCGATACAAGATGGTTCTTGTTGCATGGAAAATATGATGGTTGCTGCCGAATCTTTAGGCATTGCTTCATGTTGGATTAATTGTGTGGAAGAATTATTCAACACCGAAGAAGGCAAAGAATTGAAAAAAAGTTTCGGTATTGAAGAAGAAATGATGATTGTCGGAACGTTGATTTTAGGATATGCTAAAAATTATCCAGAATATCCAAAACCCCGTAAAGCTCAATATGTACGTTTTATAAAATGAGTTCTGCATCCAAAAAAATTATAATTTGTGCAATTATAGCAACGATTTTTTCGTTAATTGCAATTATTTTTCTTACTATTTCTCAATCACCGAGAACCATTACGGGATCTTGCATCGTCTTTATTCTTACTATCGTATTATGGGGAATATTTGTTATTACGTTGCACGATAAAAGCGATGACATTAATGAAAATAAAGAAGAAAAAAATGATAATTCTGAACAATAGGTACTGAAAAGTATCTATTTTTTTATCTTTGATGTTGCGGTAGGGACACTTTATGTTGCAAAAGGGACAATACTATTGACCTGCTTTCTTTTCACTTCTATAATTGGTCTAGAATAGAGGTGAGTAATTAATGGCAAGACAAGCACGCGATAAAAGCCCTCTTGGTGTTTATTTTGTAAATTTACGTGCAGATGAACATGCTTTTAACCTCGACGATCAAAGATCTTTTTTGGATTTATTGATTTCAATTAAGGGCTATGATCTTTTATCGTATACGTTATTAGATAGTGCTTTTTCTTTCGTAATTCATGAAAATGAAATCTCATTAGAATTGCTAATGAGGAAAATCACTGTGTCTTTTGCTAATTATTACAATCGTAAAAATCAAAAACAAGGAAATGTGTTTATTGATCGCTATCAAAGTAAAGCAGCTCATGATAAAGAAGATATTTATTATTTTATCCGCGATATTAAAGTGATGGGAGAAGTCTTTTTTAGTGCTTTTTCTTCTAAGACTGCTTTATTTGACGATCCATATCTCGATAGTTCTTATTTTAGTGAAATATTATCTTTATCAAATGATAACTATCTTTGGATTTTTGATTTGAAAGATAAAGAAACCGCATATTTTACTAGTTTAAGCGATGAACAAATCTCGACTTATATAGAATTGACATATGCGATGAAACCTAATGAGTTAATCAATGTTCCACGCGGACATTTAATTGAAATTATAAAGTCCGTTATGAAAGCGACCAAAGCTTCAGCAAGACAAATTTCAAGAATAACGACGCTTCCTTTAAGAATGTTATGGAAGGTCGGAAAGAGCGTAGTGGTCACCAAGAATAAGGAGTAAAAATGTTTTCTAAAAAGAGTTTGTTTTTAGCGTTAGTATCTATTTTGATGGTTGGATGTGAAAGTGTCGATTTCTATCAATCGATTAACCCAAGCGATTTATACGATAGTAATTGTTTTGGAAATTCTGTACTAGACAACTTAATCGTTGATTCTAATAGTTCTAATTATCTTGATAAAAGCAATGAATCTTCAAATGAGGCCAAAAATGATTTACAAGCTTTAGATTATTACAAGATTGCGATTGATAATTTTTATAAAAAAGAAAATTATAAAATTGTCGGAATTGGAAATGTGTATTCGATAATTAATCAAAAAGTAAATTCAACTAACATAAAAAACAATAATCGATATTTTACCGAATCGCTTTCAAAAAGCTCACCGGGATTAATAAATATCGCTATCGGGGAACGTTATTACAAGGAAAGTGAAATCAAAATTTATAATGGACTCCCAAATGAAGCGGCGACAGAAGCTAAGTGGAATCAGGATGGTGAAATGGTTGATGAAGAAGAATTTTTTTCAAGATACTATAAAAGATTATCAGATCCTTTTCCGTATATAATTTCATCAAAAACGGTAATACAAGAAGAAACAATTGATAAAAGCAAATTTAAGTTGACTTTAGATCCGAAACTTAGCGTTTATTATTATTCAAAACAAATGCAATATATTTCTAAATTAGATCAACTTCCGATTTTTTCAAAAGTCGAATTTTTCTTTGAAATAGATGATAATTATGATTTCAAGCAAATTAAAATTCTTGAAGATTATAAAACCAAAAAGATTCTTAGCGTAAATTGTTCGGCAGATATGCGACTTTATTTTTCATATAAAATTGCATCGATTCCCTCCCTCGATGAAAACTGTTCATATTCGATTGATTAGGGCTTAGGTGATTTTTCAAATTTTGAGAAATTTACCTTCAATAACATTGCTCAAGAGGTGATTTAAGTGAAAAGCGATTTTATCGCTAAACATTTATGTCTTAAATTTCCTTTTGAATAAACCTTTCTTTGAGAAGAGCGTAGATTTTGATAATTTACGCTTTTTTCATTTATAGAATACTTTTGGAAATACTAATTTTGGTGAATAAAATGAAAGCTTTGATTACAGGCGCATCTTCAGGATTAGGTAGAGATATCGCGCGTTTATTATCTTTGAAAGGTTACGATTTGATATTAGTAGCTCGAAGAAGAGAACGATTAGAAGAACTAAAAAGGGAGTTTCAAACGTCGGTTCAAATTTTTGCGATTGATGTGACTGATTTACCTAGTATTTTAAAAATGTATGAGGAATTAAAAGATCAAAAAATCGATGTTTTAATAAACAATGCCGGATTTGGATTATTCGGATTTTTTAATGAACTTGATTTAATCTCTCAAGAAGAAATGTTAAAAACGGATGTATTAGCTATGCAAAATCTAATGCGCCTCTTTATTGAAAAATTTGAAAAAGATGGTGGTGGCATTATTTTGAATATCGCATCGTTTGCAGCTTTTACCGGCGGTCCTTTAATGGCGACTTACTATGCGTGTAAAAGTTATATTTATCGTCTAAGTATTGCAATCAATTACGAATTAAAATTGCAAGAAAGTTCCGTAAAAATCAGCGTGATGTGTCCCGGACCGTTAAAGACTGAATTTCAAGAAAAAGCCAATGTGCAATTTTTAACTAAGACTATGTCGAGTGAAAAAGCTGCGAAAATTGCGGTGACTAATATGGGCAAAAAGCTCGTTATTTTTACTAGTCTTAAATTTAAAATCGCACGATTTTTACTGCGGTTTATTCCAGAAGGGTTGGCTCTTAGATTTGCATATTTAATTCAAAGAAAACGAAACAACTAACACATCGCTGATTTTAAAAGTCGAAGCGATTTATACGAATATAAATAATATTAGCAATTATATGGACTTTAATGTAAAATATAAGTGCTAGGAGATTTGATATGGAAGTCAAATTATATAATAGTCTTACTAATCAAATAGAAGTATTTAAACCGATTTGCAAAAACGAGGTTACTTGCTATGTTTGTGGACCGACAGTCTACAATTATGTGCATTTTGGAAATATGCGCCCAGTGGTTGTTTTTGATGTGCTTAGAAGATTATTTACATATTTAGGGTATAAAGTCACCTTTATTTCAAATTTTACCGATATTGATGATAAAATTATTGCCGAGGCTAAAAAAGAGGGACTTTCTGAAAAAGAAATTGCCGATAAATACATCGAAGCATTTGAAGAAGATCGAATCGCTATTCATTCTTTAAAACCTACTTATCAACCGCGTGTTGTAGAAACTATGGATAAAATTATCGCTTTTATAGATAAAATGGTTAAGAATGATTACGCTTATGTCGTTGATGGCGATGTTTATTTCCGCGTTACCAAAATCGATGATTACGGATCTTTAAGCAATATGAAAAAAGAAGATCTTATTGCCGGAGCCCGCATCGAAGAAAATAGTAAAAAAGAATCACCACTAGATTTTGCATTGTGGAAGAAAACGAGCGAAGGAATTCAATTTGATTCTCCGTGGTCTAAAGGGCGCCCTGGATGGCATAGCGAATGCGTAGTGATGATTAATTCTATAATACCGGGTGGACATATCGATATCCACGGCGGTGGATTTGACTTAAAATTTCCGCATCACGAAAACGAAATCGCTCAATCGATTGCCGTCAATGGACATAAAATCGCTAACATTTGGATGCATAATGGATTTATCAACATTGACAATGTAAAAATGTCAAAATCTTTAGGAAATGTTAAACAAGCCAAACAGATGCTCAATCTTTATGGAGGTAATGTTGTTCGTTTTATTATTTTAAATACTCATTATCGTACACCGTTGAATTTCACTGATGAATTGGCTACAAATGCTAGAAAAGAACTTGAAAAAATTCAACAATGTTACAATAAGTTGGCAATTTCTTTGCAACTTGCAAGCAAAAATTTGGACGGAGAAGTCAATAAAGAAAGTATCCAAACTTTTCTTGAAAGCTTAGCTGACGACTTGAATACGCCTAATGCGATTACCGAACTTTATCGAATGGTAAAAGAAGGAAATATAGAACTGCGTAACAAAGAAAAAAATTACGACAAAATCAATGAGATTTTTAACACATTAAAAGAAATGTTTGATTTATTGGGATTAGAATTTTATCCAACAATATTGGACGATCAAGCGCGAGAGCTATTCGAATTGTATGAAAAGGCTCGCTTAGATAAAGATTTTCAAAAGAGCGATGAATATCGTAAAGCTTTGATGGAGAGAGGATTGATGTAGTTGTGGATCGAGCAATATTAAATTTTTTTGAATCATTAGGTGATGTTGGTACCTTATTATTGATTTTTTTGGAAATTACGTTAGCGGCTCTATTTTCCGGTTTTATCGGTTATGAAAGACAATATCACGGACATGCGGCAGGACTTCGCACTCACATCTTAGTTTCAATCGGTGCCTGTTTGATTATGATTATTTCAATAATGGCTCCGGGTTTTGATGGAAATACCACTAGAGATCCGGCACGACTTGCGGCACAAGTTGTGTCTGGTATCGGTTTTTTAGGCGCCGGAACAATAATTCAAACGGGAACTGACATCAAAGGATTAACGACAGCAGCAACGATATGGTTGGTTGGTGGTATCGGTTTAGCTTGTGGCTCTGGTTTCTTTTCGGGTGCAATTATTACGACGATTGTTTCGATTTTAACGTTGATCTTCTTAACAAAAATCGAAAATATTCTAAGCAAACACTTTCCTAAAATTATTTTTACGGTTTCAGGAGATAAACCGATTTTAAAAGAGACGTTGATATTTGCAAATAAATATGGAATCATTATCAAAAATGTTGGATCTACTATCATCAAAGGGCAACTCGGGGATCTATTGAGAATCACAATTACGATGGCTGAGACTGACAAATCAACATTACAGGCCTTTGCTGACGATATTAGAATCAGTATCGCTCCTCACGAAATTAAAGTAATTAGCAAATAGTTAAAAAAATCGGCTGAAATTTTGCTAAGACCGATTTTTTTCTTTATTATATAAGTAGAGGTATATATTTATGAAACAATACATTTATGGTAAAAACACTGTCCTAAGTTACTTAAAAGATAATACCTCTAGCGAAGTGTTTCTTTTAAAAGGTTTCAAAGATCAAAAAATTCTGAGTTTTCTTGAAAAAAATAAAATCGTCTTTCGTTATGCTTCGGAAAGTGAATTTGAAAAATTGGTGGGCGATGTGAATCATCAAGGTATCGCGGCCATTCGTAAAGATTATAGTTATTATTCGTTAGAAGAACTTCTCAATTGGTCAAAAGATCAAGATAATCCGACGATTGCCATTCTTGATGGAATTGAAGATCCCCATAATTTTGGGGCGATTTTAAGGAGTGCAGACGCTTTGGGAATAAAATGGATTATCATTGGAGAACATCGTCAAGTTCTGTTAAATGGTACTGTCAGCAAGGTTTCAACAGGAGCGGTCGATCATGTGAAAGTGTGCAAAGTCACTAATTTAAATCAAGCCATCAAAAGTTTAAAAGCACACAATTACTGGATTGTAGCAAGCGATGGTGGGGGAAATATCGATTATCGCGACATCGATTATAAGCGAAATATTGCCATTGTAATTGGTTCTGAAGGTCGAGGAATTTCACGTTTAATCCTTCAAAATAGTGATTATGTTGCTTATATTCCAATGGTAGGATCAGTCAATTCACTCAATGCTTCAAATGCTGCGACTTTGTTTTTCGCGATGGCTTTTAATTCAAAGATAGGTAAAATAAAATGAAAGTTACTGAACAATTTAGCGATGATGAATTGATTTATTTAATTAGGCAACAAAATGAAGAAGCGATGGAGCTTCTTTTTTTTAGATATAAGATAAAATCGAGACGTTTTGAGATTGCTTTCTCAAAACAGTGCCAAAATATCGATTTAGATGTTGGTGAACTACTTTTAGCTTTAGAAGAATGGACAATGTTTGCTATTTCACGTTATACTTTTGCCCGTTCGGCATTTTATTCATTTTGGAAAAAAGTTATCGAAAGAAAATTTACAAATATTCTTGGATATTACAGAGCAAGAGGAAGAACTAGCGGTATTCCATCATTAAGATACGATGTTGAAGAAACGTGGATATTAAATGAAAGTACTTTTGAAGAAGAATCATTGTTAGAGTCTTTGCTTATTGAAGACAACACTTATTATTTAAATGAATTGATAAAAACTTCTTTAAAGAAAAACCATCAGATAGCTTTGGTCATGTGGATGGAAAATGCTTCTTACGAAGATATTGCTAAAAAACTTAAAATTAAGAAAAGCAATGTCAGCTATTTGATCAATTCTTCAATTAAAATTTTAAAAAATATTATTGATTATGAGCGTTTTAAATAAAAATTAAGTAGATGCGCTTTTTGACTTATGTTAAATTTAATATAGATAGGTAATAATATGAAGAAAAAAAGAAACATCGTAAGTTTGATTTTCATTTTATTAGGATTCGTAGCCTTGATGTTGTGGATTCTTTCTTTGGTGCTATCGACTGGAAAATCCTTAAAAGAATTCAATTTATATTTGGAGATTGCTTATTACATCGGTGCAGCGGCCTTGATTTTGTATTTTTTGATAATTCCTTTTTTTACCGTTCTTTTTGCTCCGCCTTTTTCTTATCGCTCTGTCGCTCAAAAACTAGAAGGGACTCAAAAAAAGAAAGTTGTAGAAGCGCATTACAGAAAAATGAAAAAACTTTCAAAAAGATTAATTAGGAAGAAGCAAATTACTGATGAAAATGCGAAACTTTTAAAAGAATCAATGAAAGGGACTAAAGGTGGATCTTTAGTTTTAAAAGATCAAAGGTTGCAAGAACAATTAAGTGATATTCTTAAAAATGATATTAAGAAAGATATGCGCAAAATTGTGATTGAAAGTGCTAGAGATACATTGTATTTGACAGCATTATCTCAAAATAATACCATTGATATTTTAATTGTGGTTGTCAACAATTTTAGAATGCTTAAAAAATTGGTAAAACGTGCGGGATTTCGCCCATCGTTTTTTCGCCTTTTAAAATTTTATCTTAATGTTGCATTGGCGTCTTTAATCGCTGATGGTGCCGAAAAACTTGATATCCAAAACATGTTTGGCAATTTGCTTCCAAATCTTGCAAAACCGATTGTCGGTTCTCTAGTTGAAGGAAGTATCAATGCTTTCTTTATGCTTAGAAGTGGTTTTTTAGCGATGCAATATATTTTTAATAGTTGTGATGACGAAACATCCAAGAATAATTTGATGAATTCTGCTTTTGCCGAAGCAGCTAAGGCATTGCCGGAACTTACTTCAAGTTTAGTAATTACTCCAATTGCTAATGCGATTAAAGGAACAGTCGTCAACCCTACCAAAAAAGCGATAAAAAAATTATTTCATAAAGAAGAACCTTTAGAAATTAAGTAATAAAAATTTAAATAAATGCAAAATTTCCATAAATAATCAACATTTTAGTTAAGAATAAAAAATTTACTTTGTTCTAAAATATAATTCTTGACAATATTGTTTTAGCGTCCTATATTTTTTATGGAAAAAGGAGATTTAAAGAAGTGAAAAAATTAAAATTACTTTTATTAGTACCAGCACTTATGTTGTTTGCTTGTGATGGTACGAATCAAACCGAAACATCAAATGGATCGAACAATTCATCCGATTCATCCGATGTCTCTGATGTTTCTTCAGTGGAAGAAGAAGCGTCAAGTGCTCAAATGTCGCAACCTGATTCTTATGTAACAGGAAGCGAAGCTGCGAATTTAAAAAATGAATTCGAAGAAAAACTTCAAGCTGCGATGCCATTAACCGAATGGGCTGGTAGTAAGTTAGAAGGAAATTTCAATGTTCAAGGATCTTTCGCATTCTCAGATGAACTAAAATTTGATAATGCAGATCTTTCTTTGAATTTTGAGGTACTTGATAATCTCAACAGAGATGTTTTAAGTTCTTTACAAGAAACCAGTCTTACTGGTGAAGAAGATTTAGGTAAATTTTCTGCTAAAGCCGATTTGACTATGGCAGTAGATATTACCGAAGTTAATGAGTCGCAAGGTGATCCAATCGTTACTCCGACTGAAGCAGAATCTTCAGCGGAAGTTTCTTCTGATTCATCACAAACTCAAAAAGTTGTTAAAAGCCATGAAAATGTTGAAATGCATGCCAACGTTAATTATGGTCGTCAAGCATTAAAAGTCGAAGGTATGGAAACAGCAACCGAAAGCGATTGGCTCTTTATGGGAATTGAAGGAAATATGACCCAAGATTATGAAGATGATTCAATGGAAGATTCCGATGAAGATTTAACTCGTGCTTTGCTTAGTAATGATCTTTTAAAGAGCGTTGTCGACTTAATGTCATCAACTGCACCTGAAGTAATGGCAGTTGCGGCTGAAGATGAACAACCGAGTCAAATCGAAATGATTTTATCGATGCTTGCCGATATGTCTGAATTTGGTAAATTAGGTACCGCTTACTATGTTAAACTTGATTTAGCCTCTATTGCTGATTTAGTGATGGAAATGATTAGTAGTGGAAACGTAGCACCGGTTGCAGAAGATCCTACTACTCCGACTGCTCCAGTTGTCAACGGAGATTTAGTGATTAGATTCGATTTTGAAGAAGAAGGAGCTCTTAAAGATTTGATGGTTGATGCCTCAGAGGTAGAGGTTGCCTATGGCGAAATGATGGACTTAACTCTTTCTTTAGGCGCAAAATATGCCGAAACTGAAGAACAAGTTGAACTTGTTTCTCAAGAAAAAGTCGATGAATTATATGCTAAGAATGCTGAGCTTCTTACAACGCCATTTATTTATGTCCCAGGCGAAGAATTGATTCAAATGTTATTCTCAATGCTTCCAATGTAAATAATTATCTAAAATTTAATTGTTTTAAGGATTATCGTAAATAAGCGATGATCCTTTTTTTTAATAGTTTTTAGTACGGAGATTGAATTAACCATTAAAATAAACTATTTTAAAAATGGTGAAAAAAATGAAAGTGAAGATCAAACGCAAATTTGTTAATAGACAATTTATCAAGATGATCACTATCGTTAATGAGCAAAATTTCAAAGTTACATTATGTGATATCGGAGCTTCGATTTATTCACTTTCTTTTTTAGAAAATCACAAAGAAAAATATTTGACTTTAACTCCAAAATCAATCAAAGAATTTTTGTCTTCAAAGCAATATTATGGTAAGACGATAGGTAGAGTGTGTGGAAGAATTCCACAAGGTCACTTCAAGATAAATGGAAAAGAATATTATCTCGATACTAATGAATCGAAATGTACTCTTCATAGTGGTAAAAATAGCTTTGCTTTTAAAAAATTTACTACTCAAATTATTAAGGATACTCATCAAGTAAACGTTATTTTTACACTTAATACCGATCATCTTTGTGATGGTTTTCCAGGTCGCTTGGATACGCAAATCATTTATACCATAAGCGACGATACACAAGATCTCGACATCGATTATCTTGCAAACACGGATCAAGCGACATTAGTCAATCTTACAACTCATACGTACTTTAATTTAGATGATTGCCAAAGTGATGTTCTTGATCATCAACTTTGGATCGATGCTGATAAAGTAGGTCATATGGATGATAATCTTATAATCTCCAAATATGAAAATAGTCCCGAATATCTAAATTTTAAAAAGACTAAGTTTATTAAGGACAATCTATTTGATCCAGCGCTTATTGAAAGCTCTGCAAAAGGATATGATCATAGTTTTCTTTTTAACGAGCATAATTGGAATTACTCGCCAATAATCTTAAAGGGTAGGACACATACCCTAGAAATCTATACTACATACCCATCTGCGGTTATTTATACTTGTAATTACCCGAGTGGCTGTCGATTGATTAACGCTGAAAAAGAAGAACAATTTCAAGGAGTAGCCATTGAACCGCAATTGCAAGCCGATGATTTTAAAGCGATGACTTTAGAATCAAAAGAAAAGTATCACCATCAAACGAAATATCGGTTTAAATAAAAAAATTATTTTTATGCAAATTTATATTGCTATTGAAAAGTTGTTAGCATATGCACAAAAATATTTAAATCTTAAAGAATTAGATATAATATTTTACCATAATATTCTATTGCATTAACTTGTTGAATCATAAAGATAAAATAAATTATTAATTTTAATAAATTGTTTTGAAAATTCGCACTTGCGTTCTTTTTACATATAGATAAAAAGGCAGGTACTTTTATGACTCTAAATGGATTTTTTTATGCTTTAGGTGGATTGTTATTTATTTTTGCGATGACATCGATAGGATCCCTAAGCATTTTATTTTATAAAAAAAATCAAATGAACGAAAAATTGCGTTCTATTATCTATGGTTTTTCCGGTGGTATTATGCTAGCTTCTTCGATTTTTTCGTTACTATTGCCTTCCATTAAAACGCACGATACGATTATTTTGTCTTTTACGGGTTTTTTTGTCGGTGGATTGATATTTATCTTTGTTGATCGCCTGAAAATCAACATTTTCAAAGATAAAATCAAAGATTCGAAAAAATTGTCATTGGTGTTTCTTTCAATGACTCTTCACAACATTCCGGAAGGATTATCGGTTGGTTTATCTTTTGCTTTAGCGATGAAGCATGGTTTAGATTATGCTTATTTGATTCCAAGTCTTTCTCTAGCTTTTGGAATTGGCATTCAAAATATTCCAGAAGGTTTAGCGATTGCTTTACCATTACATACTCAAGGATTTTCAAAATCAAAAGCCATTTTTCTAGGAATTGTATCAGGAGCAGTAGAACCTATCTTTGGTTTATGTGGTTTTTTGTTAATTGAAGCATTGACAATGGCTTTACCATTTCTTTTGGCCTTAGCGGCTGGAGCGATGATGATTGTGACTTTTTTTGAATTATTTAGTGAAGTTCAAAAAGAATGGGGTAAGATTTTCTTATTAATCGGTTTTTTGTTGATGATGGGATTAGATGTTCTTTTAGAAGTATAAATATCATTGATTTTTTTTAATCGCTTCTTTTAATATGTAAAAGAGGTGTTCAAAAGATGACAATTTTAATAACGATTTTAGCAAGTATTTGTGGCATCATTCTCATTATAGCTGCCTTACTTTTTTTGATGGCATATAAAGCGAGATCAGTAATCTTTAATCGCCGCTATGATGATAATCACACATTGCATTATTTTACCGCGAAAGATTTTAAAAATCTTGAAGCCGAACCATATGAATTTAAGTCTAACAAAGGTCAAATTCTAAGAGGCTTTATTTATCAATCAACATCTTTAACTGAATATAAAGGATTATTGATTATGTCTCATGGTATCGGTGCTGGTCATTTACAATATACTAGCGAGATTGATTACTTTGCTCAAAGAGGATATTTGGTGTTGGGCTTTGATTATACAGGATGTAACCTCAGTGAAGGAAAATGTCTCAATGGTTTTGCTCAACCAATCATTGATTTGCATTACGCTTTAGAAGCGATTGAAAAAGATGAAAAACTGAAAAATTATAAAAAAGTGCTATATGGTCATTCAATGGGTGCTTACACTGTCAATAACATCACGTATTATAATCATGACATCAAAGGTATCGTTTCCCTTTCATCTTTTGATAACACTTTTGATTTAATGAAAGAACAAATTGTGGCAACTATAGGTAAAATCGGAGTGCTTTTAATTCCATTCATGCGCCTAATTGAAAGAGCAAAATTTAAACAATTAGCGTTTTTAAGTTCGACAAATTCACTTAGAAAAAGTGAAGTACCGACACTTTTAATTCATGGTAATCACGATAAATTGGTTGATTATGAACATAATTTTTTAAAATATCAAAAGATGTTAAGTGACAAAAAGAACATTCAATTTTTAACAGTTGCGGATCGTTTCCATCGTCCCAATATTACTATTGAAGCGGCGCTTTATGCAGAAAAAGTCGATGCTGATTATGCAAAACTTAAATCGCAATATAAAGGCGAAGAATATCAAAAGCAGAAAAAAGCCCATTTTGAAAATCTTGACTATAAAAAACTGACTGAATTTGATATTTTGGTGATGGATCAGTGTGTTTCGTTTTTAGATCAAGCGATTGAGAAATAAAATTCTTAAACAATAAATATTTTGTTTTGAAAAGATAAAAATTAATTAAAATTGCAAAAAGGTTAATTATAAAAGCAAGTGCAACAAATAAAGAAAGAAAATTGAAAGAATAAAAAATGTAGTAAAAAAACTGAA
>CANQWG010000026.1 GCA_947627505.1 uncultured Bacilli bacterium
TACTTTAGTAATTAACTCCTTACCTTTTTTCCCCTTTTCCTAAATTTTTGAGGCGCTAAATCCTAAAAACGGGTTTTACTTATTTATTTGCCTTTTTACTGTCAAAGTTGAGAGTTTACCATAAAATTGGAATTTTTACTAGTGCAAATTATCACTTAGTCCCGTTAAGGGGTCCGCTAATGTACCTTTTTATTGATTTTTGTATTTTTTTTAACTAAAATATCTTTGGAAGTAGACCGGTGGACATTTATATGTGCATCTGTATGGCTACTTCCTTTTTGTGTGTCTAAAACGAACTTTTTATTCATTAAAAAATATGGCTAAATTGGAACAGATTATCCCTTAGTATCGCCAAACAAAGAAATTCTAATATTTCATTGCTAATTTACATTTTTTAAACTATAATAATATTGGAAGTAGGACGTAGGAGCTAATGACTCTGACACAGCGCTACTTCCTTTTTTTATGTTTTAAAATTCAACCTTTACTTTAATTAACAATTTTAATTAAGCCTTAATTAACACAATGAAATAAGATTGTGACGATTGCATTATTCTATTGATAATTTGCTATTTTGAAACTATAATAGTGGTGGAAGTAGGACGTAGGAGCTAATGACTCTGGCACAGCGCTACTTCCTTTTTTATACTTATAAATCAACATTTTTAAGTAACCTTTCTAATAAATTTAAAGATTTTAGCAAACTCCTTTAAAGATATCTTTATCGTTATCTTTATCGTTTAGATATCATTAGATAATATTATATTGATAAATAATAGCGCCAACTTAATTTATTTTCTTTACTTCAATATTCAATTATATTAAAATTCAATATTGGAAAAAGGAGCATTTATATGTCTAAAATAATCGCTGTGAACGCGGGAAGTTCCACGCTCAAATTCAAACTATTTGAAATGCCGGAAGAACGTCTTATTTGTTCTGGGATGGCTGAAAATATCGGCCTTGATAACGCTAGTTTCAAAATAGAAGTTGTCGGAAAAGACAGTTCAGAATTCATGTGTCAAATCAAAGATCACGCGATTGCGGTGAGCCTTCTTCTTGAATCATTGACCGAAAGTGGTATTATCAAAGATCTCAATGAAATCAAAGGTGTTGGTCATCGTGTCGTTCAAGGTGGTCAATATTTTTCGCACTCTGAAATCGTCACTAAGGATGTCGAGGATAAAGTTGAAAGTTTAATTCCTCTTGCTCCTTTGCATAATGCCGCTCATCTAATCGGTTATCGGGCTTTCAAAAAAGTATTACCCGATGTAAAAAATGTCTTTGTCTTTGACACTGCTTTCCATCAAACAATGGAAGCCGAAGATTATCTTTATGCTTGCAAATATGAATATTATGAAAAATATCACGTACGTAAATACGGAGCTCACGGCACTTCGCATCAATATCTTTTTTCAGAAGCTAAGCGTTTGTTTGCCAATAATCCTTTAAAAAAGGTTATCACTTGCCACATCGGTTCTGGAGCTTCGCTTTGTGCGATTAAAGACGGAAAATGCGTTGCAACCTCGATGGGTCTTACCCCATTAGCCGGCGTAATGATGGGTACTAGAACCGGCGATATCGATCCTTCTGTCATGCCGTATTTGATTAAACAAACTGGCAAAGATGCTGAAACTCTTTATCAAGAATTCAACAAAGAATCCGGCCTTAGAGGTATTTCAGGCATCAGTTCTGATACAAGACCCGTTGAAAAAGCCGCTCTTGAAGGAAATCCCCGTGCCATATTAGCCACCAAAATGTATGCCCGGCGTGTCGCCGATTACATCGGTCAATATTTTATCCGCCTCGGTGGATGTGACTTGATTATATTTTCAGCCGGAGTCGGAGAAAACTCCCCGTTCTTCCGTAAATTGATCGTCGACGATATCAAGGAAGCATTGAATGTTGAATTGAACGACGAATTAAACAATATCACCGTGAAAGGTAAGTATGGTCTTATTTCTTCAATCAATTCCGCGTACCCGATTGCCGTAATTCCTACTAATGAAGAATTGATGATTGTTCGAGACACTGTTCGTCTTTTAAACATCAAATAAATAAGTAAATTAAATCAAACCTTGGCAAAATGAAAGCCAAGGTTTTTTTGATTTAAAATAATTTATTCTTCCTTAAAATCAATCTGCTTTATAATTTTTGATATTTCACTCAGCGATTTGCTCGACATCAATGAATAGGTACTTTTCGCTTTAAAATGGTGTTTGTCTTTTAAAGCGTTTGGTGTTTCTAGAAAAGTGATTTTTTCGTTGGCAATTCGAGAAACATCCGTCTCTTTATTTTCTTGATTATCGGGAAGTGGTAAAACATAAGCGTGATCATATTCGCTTAAAATTTTTTGAAATTCATCGAAAAAATATTCAAAGCGCGATTTTCGGTCTGGTTTAAAAATTGCATAATGTCGATAATTTGGATAGCATCTAATAACATTTTTTAAATTTTCTTCGATTTGTTGCGGGTGGTGGGCGTAATCATCGATTAGAACATACTGATCATGTTCTTCTATATCAAATCTGCGTTCAGCATTTTTAAAATGGCAAAGATTTTTAAATCCTTGTTCTAAATCGAGATTTTCTAAATCAAAAAATGCCGCGATTACTAAAAGATGATGTAAAAATTGTTCTCCGACTAACGGCAATTTAAAACTGATCAATATTTGATGATCTTTAGCGATAGTACCGCTTATGAAATTTTTTTCCAATTTATAATCTAAATAGTGATATGTCGCCTTTTCGTTAAGACCATATGAAATCGCGTTTTTAAGATCATATTTTTCAACAAATTCATAATCCACGATCGCCTTTTGACTTTGAGCGATAAATTTTAAAAATGAATCATCGTATTGTTGTTGATTTTTAAAATAATCAACGTGATCGTATTCGACATTGGTGATAATTGCATAGCGAGGATGATAGGCTAAAAAATGATCCTTATATTCACACGATTCCAAAACAAAATATCGTTCCTGATCATCATGATTACCCTTTCCATCACCCTCTAAAAACGAAACTTCTTCCTTTAAAGCGGTTATTAATAATTTTACCGTAGTCGTTTTTCCATGGCTTCCAGCAACAGAGATTAAACGATCGGATTGAATGTAAAAATTTAAAAATCGGTGATATTCGAAAAACGGAACTTGCGCCTTAACTAGTTCTTCAATTAAATCTTGATGATAAAAATCGTGACCGATAATCACTAAATCAGCTTCAAGATAACTTCGATCATCAAAGGGTAGAATATCTATTTTAGCTTCCTTGAGTTTATCTTCATTTTTTAAATATCGATCAACATCTTTGCCACAAACTTCATAATTATCGCTTTTTAAAAGAAGCGCTAAGCCCGCCATGCCTGAGCCCTTAATTCCAATTAAATAACATTTCATAAAATCACCTATTGTAATTTATGAAGTAAGGACCCTAAATTGACAAAATTTGTATAATAGTCAATAAACTTAAATCAACGAGTAAAAGTCGCTTCCGTTTGGAAGATTTTTAATTTCTTCATTAAGAATTTCATCATCATTAAAATTTAGTAAAATTCCTTCCGACTTTATCCCATCAAAAACTTGCTCTTTGACTCTCGTCCCATTTTCTAAAAGAGTCCCGTTTAAGGCGATAATCCCTTTGGAATTTAACGAATTTTGCTTTTTGGCAATAACAATGATTTTACGCTCTTTAAGTTGCACTTCAACAAACATCTTATCGTCTTTATAATAAATCGGTTTTATAATATCTACAATCAAAAATCCAGAATTTAACGGAACATCAAAAGTGATGTTTTGCTTTACCAACAGAGCGTTGATTGCCTCGATAAACGCTCGATTAGGAAGAAATATTTTGCCCGAAGAGTGAATTTTAATCGTCTTTGATATATTTAAAAAATTAATTCCGACAAGCACCTCATCACGATATAAAGCAACGATATCGTCGCCTTTTTCAAGACGATTAGGAATCAAATCTTCGTGAACGATTGCAAGCAAAATATTTTTAAAGGCTTGGTGATTATAGAAAAAATCCGCGATCATTTATTCAATACCTATCTTTTTAAAATCGAGATGTTTAAGCAAATAAATCATTCCTTTTCGAGCGTTTAAATAATCATCGGTATCAATGATCGTCGAAGCAGTATGAATACTTCGTGCCACTAAACAATAAGTGAGTGTTTTAATGCCATCTATACTTTTATGAATACTGCCAGCATCAGTTCCTCCTGGAGAAATGTAATATTGATATGGAACGTTTGCTTTTTTCAAAGTTTCGATTTGATAGTTGATGAGGTCTTTAAAAGCGATCATTGTCGCATCGACAACGCGAACTAAAACCCCTTTTCCTAAAACTCCTAATTCTCCATCGTTTCCCGCCATATCTTTCGCAGGCGAGCAATCGACAACAATAGCTAAATCCGGTTTTACAAGATGAGCCGAGGTCAAAGCTCCGCGACATCCGACTTCCTCTTGTACCGAACCACCTACATATAAATCAAAAGGTAAATCTCGATCTTTAAAATATTCTAGAATTTCAAGACCTAAAGCGATTCCGATTCGATCATCGAAAGCTTTCGCCAACAATCTTTTTCCTTCATTTAAAACTTCAAAAGGTCCTTCACAGACAATAGTATCACCGATATTAACACCATGATCTTTCAATTCTTCGATACTTGTAAAACCAAAATCAAAAACCATCTCCGAAATTGAAACATTATCATTTTTACCTCTAAGTAAATGCGGTGGTAATGAATTTATCGCCCCATAATATTTTCTATTATCGCGCGTAGTCAAAATAACGCGATTGCTCAATAAAGTCGCCGGATTATGGCCACCTAAAGCATGAACCTTAACGCACCCGTTGCTTAATAACTCTTTGACGATAAAGCCCACTTCATCCATATGAGCGACGATCATCACCTTTTTGGCATTCGCTACTTTCGATTTTTTATAAGCGAAAATCGAACCTAAATTATCGAACACCAATTGATATCCCCATTCGCGATATTGATTTTTGAGATAATGGGCTAAAAGATGCTCATCACCTGAGACGGCATTTATTTGAGTTACGTTTTTTAATCTTTTCAATTGTTTGTTATTTAGTTTCATTTTATTTACTCCTTACTACAAATCTTTTGATTTTTATCTGTTGTTTGCGAAATTTTGTTTCATATTCAGTTTGTGCATCGACTATTTCGTGACCATCATAGTTATAATCAATCGTGATCGTTTCAAAATTTGATGCTTTTAAATATTCACACGAATCTTTAAAAAGCTCATCATTATCAGTCTTAAAGGCTAGATATCCGCCTTTTACTAAAAGTCTTTCATATTGCGTTAAAAACGTCGGATATGTCAAGCGTCGTTTATGCTGCCTTTTTTTAGGCCACGGATCGGAAAAGTTCAAAAATATCCTTTCAAAGCGATGCGAGGGCAATAATTCAAACAATCGATTTACATCGCAGTTGATCATCAAAATATTTTTTAATTCTTCATTGACCAACTTTTTTAAAGTGATGGCCAAAGCCATCTCATTCATTTCAACGCCGACAAAATTCCATTCGGGGTATTTTTTAGCCATTTGAATCGCAAAGTCACCTTTACCACTTCCGATTTCTAAAACTAAATTGTCTTTAGCTAAAAAATCCGTCAGTATCTGTGAATCCAACTGTTCTCTAGTAATCACAAGTTCAGGATGTTCTTCGATGATTTTATCGCCCCATACCCGATGTCGCAATCTCATTATTTCAATCTCCCTAAAGCATCGATAGCACGAGCGTAGATGGCGATTGAAGTCGTAAAATCTTTTATTGTGATTTTTTCATCAGCATCATGGATTCGATCGTCATTATTAGGGAAAGCCGAACCGAACGCTAAAGTATTACGGCTTTCTTTAGCGTATGTTCCTCCCCCGATGGTGACAATCGGAGTTTCATAATCGCCTGTTTCTTCTTGATACACTTGATGCAATGTTTTGACCATTTCAGAATCAGGATCAATCAATAGCGGGGCACTTTCACTTTCGATAGTGATGGTTCCCAAATTTAGTTGTTTCAAATTTTCAATCACTTGATTAACTTCGACATTTTCGGGATAACGAAAATTAACGACCATTTGAAAATAGTTATCTCGATAATTGATGATTCCGACATTGTAGGTCGTTCCATGCAATTCTTTGGATTCGTAATACTGATTGATATTATGTCCTTCGCCATCGAAATAACTTTCACTTAAATGTGATAATAGATCGTTATTAAGATATGTTCCTAAAAATTTCAAAAGATATAATCCGGCATTGATACCAAGTTTGGGTGTTGAACCATGTGCCGCTTTACCATAAAATATGACGTTATTATTTTCTATCTCAAAGCGAATTTCAGGATTTTTTGATTTAAACTCTTGAAGTGCTTCCATTAAACCATCAGTTTTTTCAAGGGTCGCTTTAGCAATATCAATCACCGAATTGCTAGCTAATCCGGCTTCAATCGAACTGAGGCCTTCGATTTTTTCGTCAATATGATGAACGTAGTTGCAGATCCCTTTTTCACCATAAATTAAAGGAAATTGACCATCGGGAGTAAATCCATATTTAGGATACGGACGTTTTAAAACATTAAAATAATGTTCCAAGCAACGAGAGCCAGACTCTTCGTTACCTCCAATCACTAAAGTGACTTTATATCCTTCAATCATATGATGATCTCGAAGCAACTTCAACGCATAATAAGCCGCCATCGCTGGGCCTTTGTCGTCGCTTGTCCCTCTTCCATAAATCGCACCATTTTCTTCTGTTGCTCCAAATGGTTGATGTTGCCATGAAGTTGAAACCGGGACGACATCGGCGTGAGCATATACTGCAATTAAATCACCTTCACCGACGCTTATTTCCGTACAATAATTATCACATCTGTCAACCTTAAAGCCATCTTTGATAGCTAGATCAGCAATATACTTTAATGCCTTTTCAACACCTAGGCCAAATGGTTGTTCTTTTGAAACCGTCTTTTCATCATAAATTGAATTAATCATAATCCATGATTTTAAATTATTAATTGCTTCAACAAAATATGGTTTTGCTAAAGTTGCGTATTTACTTTCCATAAAAGCATCACCTCAAATTGATTTATATTATAACATAGTACACGAAGTTTACGCACTTTTTCTTATTTCTTTTTATAGTTTTTACCTCTTAAAACTAATATCATAATGAGTTGTTTTTATACACATGGTTTCAATCCTTATTAATTTAAGGTCGTTAACAATTTTCTTACCAAATATTTATCTTTTTTCATAATAAATTTTTTATCTAATTTTGATTTATTCAATGAATTACCAATTTTTCTATCTTTTATAATTTTTTTAATTAAATATTATATCAAAATTTCGACTTATTTTAGGATATAAAAAGTTTATCTTGACAGCATATAATCAAATCGATAGAATATTAACAAAAAATTTTTAAGGAGGAGAAAAATGAAGAAGAAGGTTATTTTACCATTATTGGCCGTCTTAACTTTAGGTGCTTGCGCAGGCACAGATGGCGATTCTTCGATGGGTAGCTCTTTAGGACAGTCGTCTAGTACGTCTCAAAGTGTTAGTTCATCGTTTGAAAGTTCTTTAGAAGATAGCTCTTTGGAAGAAAGCGCATCTTCTGAAGAAAGCAACAGTTCTGAAATTGTCGAACAAAGTTCATCTTTAGAACAAAGCAGTAGTTTTGAAGATGTTTCAAGTTCTACTGTCATCAATAAGTACACAATTCAAGTGGAACATGGTGAAGGCTCAGGAATTTATGATGAAGGTAGCGAAGTCACAATTACCGCTGATGAACCCGACGAAGGCTATGAATTTGTCAAATGGATCGATAGCGAAACAACTTTAGATTTTGCCACAGAAAATCCTTACACTTTCTTTGCTACTAAAGATTTATCATTGGAAGCTGTTTATGCCAAAAAACAATTTACGTTGACAGTTACCGGTGGCACAATCAATGGTGGCGACGATGCTTCAGGTATTTTTGAATGGGACGATGAAGTTTCAGTCACTGCCGAGGAACGAAGCGGACATCGTTTCGTCGCCTGGCAAGATGAATCCGGTAAAGAAGTCAGTCAAGATAAAACTTACACCTTTAGAATCAAGGAAGACGTCACTTTATTCGCGGTTTTCGACGAAGTCGTCGCGATGCCTTCTTCCGTAGCGGAATTAGAAGGTGTCCTTGCAAAATCCATCCAATTAGAACATGAAATTTCTAGTGTCGTAGCTCAAAAAACCGGCGCTTACGATACTTCTAATAATATGAATTACACTACAACGTTTTATGATGGCGGCGTATATGCCACCGGCACTAAAAAAGCCACATACAGCAATTATGAATTTGTTGAGTATAAAGGACTTTACAACAATGATACCCAATATATTGAAGTTTTAGATTTTCAAACTTATTCTACATCGTATGATAAACTCACGCGACTTGACATCGTTGAAGAAGTCACCGATGATGAAAAAGAAATCACTTTAGCCGATGCAAAAGAAAAATACGAAGTTTATGGTTTAGCTAAGATTGTCGCTGAATATTTATCCAGTCAATTGAAAGAAGAAAATCTTGATGGTGATTTAGTCGCGATAGCTACTGAAGATGATGGCTTCAAAGTTACATTATGCGGTCATGAAATCGTCGGAACCATTTATCATGTCTATCAATTAGATCTTGAATTTGCCTACGATGGTTTCATTCAAAAAATTACTCTTGAAGATAAAAACTACGTAAAATCTTCAATGTATGATGATGATGCCGGTGCTTTAAAACCAGATGCTACACCAAGAAATGTAGAAGTAACCACCTACACGGCCGTTAAAGGCAATAGAGAAGCATTGCCGGACGATCTTAATTTAGCTCAATATTTCATCGCTTCATACGATGTCCAAATTTCACTTTCATATGGCAGTAATCTGTATGTCAATGCCCAAAGCAATCACATTCCTCTTGGTGCTAGTTGGTACAAGAGTTCGATGACTATGATTAATGTGCTACCTGAAACGGCTATGGAATCTAAAGACTTAGAGTATGTCTCTAGTAGTGACACTTCGGTCATCGATGTTGATCCGACATCGCCGAATTATAAATTAGCTGCTTTAGGCGTTGGAAATACTACATTGACGTTTAAATCAGCCGGTGGTTTAGTCAAAACTTTAGAAGTCAGTGTCGAATTATTCGCACCAAAGACCATTACAATCAGCGCTCCCAATAAAATCGATAAAGATCAAAAAGTCGAATTAAGCGCGACCGTCAGTCCTACTAACGCTGATACTAGATTAACTTGGAGCGTCGATAATGAAGAACTTGCTAAAATCGTTGTTGAAGGCGATAAAGTTTATCTTCAAGGTCAAAATAATGGTGGTGGAATGGTCGTCGTTACTGCAACTTCTGAAACTCAAGATTTAGAAGGAAACAATGTCTTTGCTACCAAATCTATTTATGTTTCTCCGGGCGAACTTTCCGTGGAGGATTTAAGAGTTGCCTTGCTTGGAAAATGGGTGTCATCGACAACTAGTAGCAGTAGATTTGAAATAACTTTCAACGACGATGGTACTTATTCATTAATCGATACTTACCGTTCAGCCAGCAAAGTAACAAATACCGGAAACTTTGAATTGACCACTACTAAAGATGAGGACTTTGTAATATTCGATGATGTTACTTGCAACAATACCCGCGATGTTCCTCACCCAGAAGGATATGTCGTATCTACCTCTAATCGTACTTATGATAAAGACGCTAATAATTTAAGCGGTGAAATTGCCGATTTGCACTTTATTATCGAAAAGGATGGTTCCGGATTAGTAATGCACTTTAAATGTCCTGGAAAAGATAGTTCATCGATGAGTTTCCAAATGTATAAGGAGGTTTAGTAAATAATGAAAAAGAAAGTTATTATTTTAAGTTTATTGATTCTTTCTTCTTTGGGAGCATGTAATCAATCACAAGTCACTTCATCACAAGAATCGCTCGCTTCTTTAGAAAGTATTAATTCAAGTAATTCTGAAATAAGCTCTGATTTATCAAGCGATGAATCGTCTAATGAAAGCATCTTAAGTATGGTTTCCTCAGATGATTCTTCAAATACTTCTAGTGATTCTTCTTCAAGCAGTAACACTAACCAACCATTTCTCACGGCTGAAGAAGCACAGATGCTTGTAATAAATGCTGGAAGCGTCGATGTCGGTTATGCCAAAACAGCAGATGTCACTTTAACTGCCTCCGGCTACGATGGCGGTATCCGTTATGATCAAACTATGTATAGTCAATATACAACATATAAAGATGATATCACTATCGGTAGTGGTAGTGTTCATCATGTGGTGCATGGTGCCGATGGCGATGTCACTTATAACGACAATTTTGACGAAGTCAATTTGATTCGCAACTACTATTTGATTCAAGCGATTGTTTATGAAAATTCCGTTTTTGAAAGCAACACCGATCGAACTAATCTATTCGAAGGAAGTGACGTCGGTTCTATTAGTGACAATTTCCAATACGCTCAAGAGTTAGTCTCTTGTGGCGCCGGAAGCAAGGCCTTTGACGATTTATATTACGCCACAGTCCTTGAATCCACTTTTTACTACTCGGCTTCACAACAAAACGGCAAAGTAGCTTTAAAGTTCTATGCCGAAGCTGAAAACAACGACTCTAACCAAAAGTACATCGCAACGTTTACTTATGAATTCGACAGCAAGGAACATGGTTTTTTACAAAAATATGTTTCCGAACAAGCCTTTTATCGTTTAGATGATTATGAAAGTACCGATGATCTTTCAACCTTAGTCCCTCTCGATTATTCCTTAGAAACTAATCGTATCACTTCTGGTGAATTGGATGAATTTACCGACGAATTCCCAATCGATATCGATTCGTCTTTCGTTCAAAGCATCACGCTCAGCGCTGCTGAAACCACGCTCGAAGTGGGAGAAACTCTCGCTATTCGTGCCGTTGTCGAACCCGAAACTGCAGTTAACAAAAGTTTGATTTTTTCTAGCACGAATGAAAATGTCGCAGTCGTCACTAACGATAGTACCGGTACAATTTTGGCTCTTGGCGAAGGAACTTGTGAAATCGTCGCTTTGAATGTCGAAAGCGGAGTAGAAGGAAGAATTTCCATCACCGTGACCAAAAAAGCCAAACCGGACACCGGTGATGATGTCGCTAAAGCTGATTTAAAAGAAGCTTTGGACGAATCGTTGTATCAGATTTTAACGTTAGTCAACTATTGTAGTGGTGCTGGTGAATTTTCTGGAACTGGTGTCTTAATTGAAAAAACCGGTTCGCTTAATAGCATTTCACTTTCAACATTATCCTTATCGGATTTTGTCTATAATCCTAAAACTCGTGTTGCATCGTATGTCGGCGATGATATTCAAGATCGTATGTCAAGGATTCTTCCGTTAATCGACAACGGCAATGAAAATCTTTCAAATTACTATGGTTTTGTAAACGATAAGTACGTCTATTATCAATCAATCGAAGAATTTGAAATTCATCTAGCGACTGATAACACGATCGATTACATCGACGTAGTGGTTAGAAACAATGCTTTTGAACCGACCATAAGTGCCGAAAAGTTTGCGACTTTGACCGATGAAAATATTGTTGATGAACTAGGCGAATGTCCGATCAACAAATGGGGCACAGTACACATTTACGTTGAATCACAAGGATTTGTTTACCCCGATGAATAAAAAATTGCTTATATCCATTGCCCTTTTTACGACTTTATGTGCTTGTTCATCGGCCCAAGAACCAAACGTTTCAACTCAATCTCATGACTATTCAACCCAATCTAATAGTGCTACTAGTGAAACAACTAGTAGCACTTCATCCTCTAGTAGTGAAAGCAGTGATTCACTTCTCGATATAAGTATTAATTTCAATAGTACTTCATCTAGTGAAAACACTTCTTCGAACTCTTCGAATTCCTCGAATTCTTCGAGTGCTTCATCTTCATCTAGTGCGTCAAGTTCTTCTAGTGAGATTATCGACTACACTCCTTTAGAAAAACAAGATGCGTTGAATTATATGATTCAAGCGATAAATTACGATAATCAGGTTATTTCAGTGAAGGCAACCCAATATTTCATTTATAAAACCTATTATCAAAGACAAAATTACACGATGAATGCCTATCTTAATAATCTAACCTTAATCGATGGTGTCAGTCGCAATACCGACTTTAGCACCAGCATGGTTACTGAAGCCCCTTACTTGGAGCAAAGACTATATCAAGACGGAACTTATTATAATATCCGTAAATTCCAATCTGAAGGTTTCATTAATCGCGCTTCTAAGGAACAGATCGATGAAGAAACCGCGCTTCAATACTTAAATATCGGTCAAGCGCTAAATGCCTACATGACATATCAAAATATCGCCAATGATCCTTCGATGGTTTATTTTGGAGAAGTACTTGAAGATGATAGTAAATACGCGAGTTTCCTTTCCCTTGAAGCCGATACTAACGATTACTGTTACGTTAAAGCGATGGAACTTAAGATCAATGAAGTTGGTCAATTATGCGACTTTTATTTTACCGAAGGATACTATGATGCTTACTATTGTCTCGATTACGATGTCACTACGTTAAGAAGACACGGACCTTCATCTTATGGTGGAGGTGGTACTACTCTTGAAACCAAAGATTTCGTCTATGGTTCTTTAAGTGCATATCCTGAAGAAATTCCTTATAAAATCGAGGATAATTTCGTAAAAGAAATCAGCTTTTCAGAAACTAATTTGTCGTTTGTTTTAGCCGATGTTTCTTATATCGATCTTTACGATTATCTCGTTATAAATCCTATTGGTACCATCGATAGCGGTTGTCCAATCAACAACATCGTTTTCGAATCGTCAGATTCCTCAATTGCTTCAATCGGGAATCGAAGCGCAACCGATGGTCACTATTTGGATTTAAATCAAACCGGTAAAGTCGATATCAGTGCCAAAGATTTAATGACAAATGTGGTTTCGACGACATCGCTTCACATTACTATTATTTAATCAAACAAAAAAAGAACTAAATATTTCAGCAAAAATAACGAAAATTTAGTTCTTTTTATTTTAAGCGTTTTTTAAGGTCGCTTTTTCAATTACCAATCCGGCATTAGGGACGATCACCGTCGCGATTCCCGCTTCAATCAAACCATTTGTCGCAAGAATGCCGAGGATTACGATCCAGAATGAAGCGTAATTGTTGCTAACAGCCATTTCATTTAAGGCTTGAAATTCCAATAAATATAAAGTTCCAAGAGTCAATATCGAATGGATGATGGTCAATACGAAAGTGCCAACATATAATAACGTGATTTTCAAAGCTTTTAAGTTTTGAGCATCAATTTTTTTAACAATTTCAAAGAATAAACCCGCTAAAAGACCAAAGGCCACTCGAGGAAGCACCGAAATCAACGGATTGATAAAATAAGCGTCTAAAAGTCCCGAAGGCGATTGAAGCGCTTTGCAAAGTGAAAGAATGCCAAAAAAGAAACCGTATATTCCACCCTTTTTCCATCCAAATAGATAAGCGCCGATTAAAACCGGTATATGAATTAAAGTATTGGAAGCGACACCGAAAAGCGTAATATAACCAAGATTCGGCACAAATGTCATTAAAGCGATGATTGCTAACATCATCGCATCGATCGTCAAAGAGCGAACCTTATTATTCATGTTCCACACCTCCGTTACGACGATAAATCTCCAAAAGTCCATCTAAAATTAAACGATCGTCAAAAACGAAGTCGTCAATCTGGTCTTTTACGAGGTAAGAATTACCACCTGTTAAGATCTTTTTTAATGGATATCCCAATTCCTTTTCAATTCGCTCATATAGTCCTTCAATCGCGGCAACCGTTCCGTATATTGCTCCTGAATTCAATGAATCTGCGGAATTTTTGCCAATAACACTTTTTGGACAAATATACGAAATGTCAATCAGTTGCGCTGCCGAACGACTAAGTGCCTTACTTGCCACTTTAATGCCGGCAAAAATAATGACACCGATAAAATTGCTGTCTTTGTCGATTACGATGAGTTTATTCGCCGTGCCTAAATCTGCGATCACACACGGAACTCCGTAATTTTTTATAGCTCCAATCGCATCAGCGACTAAGTCGGCGCCGAGTTCACTAGGATTATCGATTCTAATTGAAAGACCAGTTTTGACGCCTTTTGCAATCACCATACAAGGAAGTTTTAATAATGATTCGATCGCCCCTTTTAACACCGCGGTTAAATCCGGAACCACACTCGAGATAATCGCTCCGTCAAAGCATTGTAAATCAAAGTGATGTTTTAATAAAAAATCTTCGAGTAAATCGCGATAATTATCGATCGATTTCTCTGAATCAGTGTAAGTGCGATAAGTTGCTACTAGCGCACTTTTTTGGTATACCCCAACATAAAGATTGGTGTTACCTAAATCTAATACAATAACCATAAATATCCTTTCGCTATAGTCTTAAATAAGTACCATGCGGATACTATTATGCGCCAAATGGCATTTTTATTCAAGCGTAGATTTTATAAGCGGACAATTTAATCTCGCCAAAATTCTTAAAAGCCAAGAATCTTCATTATCGGTGGCTAAATATAAGGTCCCTCTTTTTTCAAAGAGCACTTCGTGCTTTTTTATGAAACGATTGTAAAAAGAGATCGCATTTTGTGAAATAACGATGTCTTTACGTTTTTTTTCCGCTTTTGTCAATATTTTAACAACATCTTTGACTCTGATTCTTTTTTGCCATCTGTTAAACATCTGGCGCATAAATAGACTTTCAGAGAAAAAATTTTGAGCTTTTAAATACGTTTCGCCATCGATATCGAATTCTTCTTTTAAAAATATAATATGGATCGTTTTCATAATTGTATTATCGCACTTAACATGCGGTTTCTTTGTCGAAATATCTTGCAAAAAAAATCCTCTCATCGAGAGGAGTAAATTTTATACGATTTCTTTGACGCGACGAACTAACTCTTGAACCGTAAAGGAGAAATCTTCAATTACATCCTTAGCCGGAGCCGATTTACCAAAAGTATCAATGCTCATCACATGGGGTGCAAAGCGATGCCACCCAAAGGAAGAAAGCATTTCAACGGCGATTCGCGATTTATAAGGTACTCCAAGGACTTCTTCAATATACGCATTATCCTGTTTCAAGAATCGCTCTTGAGAAGGCATTGAGACCACACGGGTATCATAACCGTTTTTCCATAAAATTTGTTGAGCTTCATAAGCAAGTGAAACTTCAGAGCCAGTAGCGATAATCGTAGCGTGCGGTTGTTTACCACGTTCTTTCGATAAAATATAAGCTCCCTTTTCAACCGCTCCTTCTCGCGTCCCATGAAGCACCGGAAGACTTTGACGTGAAAGAATCAAGCATGTCGGATGATCGAGCGATTGTAAAGCTAACTTCCAAGAGGCCACCAATTCATTAGCGTCACACGGGCGATAAACTTCGCAATTTGGAATACTGCGTAGCATCGCTAACTGTTCAATCGGTTGATGCGTCGGTCCATCTTCCCCGACGGCGATTGAATCGTGCGAGAATAGATAAATAGCCGGCAACTTACTTAAAGCCGCCATTCTAATAGCCGCTTTCATATAGTCGCTGAAGACGAGAAAACAACCGACATAAGTTCTAACTCCGCCGTGGAGCAACATTCCGTTTTGAATCGAAGCCATCGCAAATTCTCGAATACCGAAAAAGATGTTTCTACCGCCTCGTTCGTAAGGACCATAGTTTTTTTCACCTTCAATCGTGGTCATCACCGATTTTGCAACATCCGCGGAACCACCGACTAAGTTGAATATCGATTTATTGAAAACGTTGAGTATAGTTTGCGATAAATTCCGAGTCGAATCTTTGAATCCGACTTCAAAATACGGATTTTCGTCGAAAATATATGTCGAGACATCATTTTTTAAAGTGGATTCAATTTTACCCGCTTCTTTCTTATGATTAAAGCAATATTGTTGATAACGCTTCTCCCAATCTTCGTATGCTTTTTGGCCTCGTTTAATGTAGGTATCTTTAAAATCTTTATAAACATTATCGACAACGGTAAACGGAGGATAATCATAACCATAACGATGTTTGGCATTTATTGCATCATCTTCGGATAATGGGGAACCGTGAACCTTACAAGTCCCTTCGTTTTTAGAACCGAATCCGATGATGGTATTGATTTTAATGAGCGTCGGCAAACTGCTTTTTTTCGCTCTAGAAATCGCACGGCTGATACTACTAACGGAATTGCCATCTTTTACTTCAATCACATTCCAAGAGGAAGCCAAAAAACGTTTGACGACATCTTCGGAAAAAGATTGAGCAAGCGGTCCGTCAAGCGTAACCTGATTGCAATCATAAAGCAAAATCAACTTATTGAGTTTCTGGTGGCCGGCAAAAGAAATCGCTTCTTGCGAAATTCCTTCTTGCAAGCACCCGTCCCCGCATAAACAATAAGTATAGTGCGAGAAAATCTCATCTCCATCAGCATACATATGACGTAAACTAGTTTCTGCTAACGCCATACCGACCGCTTGAGCAATACCTTGTCCTAGCGGTCCTGAAGTGGCATCGACACCGATTGTGTGACGATATTCAGGATGACCTGGAGTTTTTGAATCTAATTGACGAAATTGTTTAAGATCCTCAAGGGAAAGCGGATAACCGCTTAAATGCAACATCGCATATAAAAGGGCCGAAGCATGACCGGCCGATAAAACAAACCGATCGCGGGCAATCCAATCGGGATGTGTTGGATCTTGCACTAGATGACGAGTAAATAGGGTATATAAAATTGGGGCACTCCCTAATGCCATGCCTGGATGTCCGGATTTTGCCTTGCCGATCTCATCGATACATAAGGCTCTTATAGCGGCGATCGATAAATTTTCTTTTTTCATAATTTTCTCTCTATTTCTAGGTCTAACGAACCCGAAGATTCCTCCTGGAACCAAGTGGGCATCTTTTCTTTATTTTAGGATTCCGAACTTAATTGAACGATAACGATCGAACGAACGGCCTTCAACACCATAAAGATGGTAAGATTCCCGAGTATAAAATGTCGGAAACGCATAGGCCCGTTAGACAATATAATCTTACCATACTTATTTTGTTCACTCAAGAGAAGATTATTGCAGATAATTTTGAAAAACAGCGATAATTTTTGCTGTCTGTTAATCTAAATTGTGGATAATAAGTCATAATTGGCTCGCCTGTCTGTACTTGCAAAGACGGAGAACATTCTATTGTTTATGACATCAAATAAATTTTCCAAAATACCCCTCCTGAATCAACGGGAATTCAAATTCATCCACCTTATTACACATCATTGTTGACAATGGTTGTCAGAACTAAAAAATACTTTGCATTGTTTTATAATTCCATTACGCTTTCATCGAGAAGGAATTGTTCTATACCTACGTACAGAATACCCTTTTCATCGTGCCATGGAACTATGTTATCTTTCACCACAACAATCTTTTTGAAGGAATCGTCAATGCGATTGAGAGAATTGGTCTCCTGCAGGCGTTTTTCTTCTGTGCCGACAAATAAAGCAGATTGAATATAATAACGCTTATCTGCTAGACTCGCCACAAAATCCACTTCAAGTTGTGTCTTTTTGCTTTTTCCCGTGGCATCTTTATAGTTATATTCAACAACGCCCACATCAACGTTAAATCCACGAATGAGCAATTCGTTAAAGATAATGTTCTCCATAATATGGTTCTCTTCCATTTGTCGGAAATTCAGCCGTGCGTTACGAAGTCCAATATCTGTGAAATAATATTTGAGTGGAGTACCGATATACTTTTTACCTTTGATATCGAATCGATATGCCTTACTTATTAAAAATGCATCTATCAGGTAATTAAGATAATAGTCGATGGTTCGAGGAGAAATTGCTCTATTTTTTACACTTTTGAAAGTATTGGATAACTTCGTCGGATTGGTTAGCGATCCAATGGAAGAAGATATAACGTTTAAGAGATCTTCCAAAATATCCGGATTGTTTACCTTGTTTCGTTCAAGCACGTCTGAAAGATAGGTACGGGAAAATAAGTCGGATAGGTATCTGCTTTTCTTCTCATGCGAAGACAGCGAAAGTACATAAGGCATTCCTCCGTACATACAATACTCTTTCCAAGCATTGCGCTTATCGCCCTCGTATGCAGCATAAAACTCAGCGAAGGATAGTGGATTGACCCTGATCTCGTCGCCACGCCCTCGGAACTCGGTTGCAATATCAGAGGAAAGCATCTTTGAATTGCTACCAGTCACATAAACGTCAACGTTGCCTTTATGCAATAGACCATTTAGTACGTCCACAAAACCGATCGTATCTTCCCCGCCTTGCACATACGGGTTTTTAATGGTCGCTACATTTTGAATTTCGTCCAAAAGCACGTAGTACATTTTTTTGTCTGTAATCTGATTACGAATATAATTGCCGAGCTCAATCGGATTGCGATATTGAATGTTTTCGACATCATCCAACGCAAGCGTAATAATATGATCCGCACTCACTCCAACAGAGAGTAGATAATCGTAATAAATTTGAAATAATAGATATGACTTGCCGCACCTGCGGATTCCCGTGACGACTTTAACAAGTCCGTTCTCTTTTTTATCAACAAGAAGGTTTAAGTATTTTTTCCTCTCAATCATGCTTATCACCAAATGACAATTTTTTCGTAAATACGAAACTTTACGTCAAGAATATAGCATTTCTTACGAGTAATGTCAATGGTTTCACGACGTTTTTTTTCGTATGTGTTAATTATAAAAGCAAGTGCAACAAATAAAGAAAGAAACGGGAAGAAAATGTTGCAAACAGAAGTAAAATTAC
>CANQWG010000027.1 GCA_947627505.1 uncultured Bacilli bacterium
TGTAATTTTACTTCTGTTTGCAACATTTTCTTCCCGTTTCTTTCTTTGTTTGTTGCACTTGCTTTTATAATTAACACAAATACGTTAAATTCTTAGAAGTTACTTGAAATAAAAAAAACGATATGCTATATTATACGGGCACGCTGGAGCAATACTCAAGTTGGTGAAGAGGCGTCCCTGCTAAGGATGTAGGTCGGTTCACTCCGGCGCGAGAGTTCGAGTCTCTCTTGCTCCGCCATTACGGATCAGTGGTGTAGCGGTTAACATGCCTCCCTGTCACGGAGGAGACCGCGGGTTCGATTCCCGTCTGATCCGCCATCAAGTGTTCGTATAAAAGTGCAGGTGTAGTTCAATGGTAGAACTTTAGCCTTCCAAGCTAACTACGCGGGTTCGATTCCCGTCACCTGCTCCATTGGTTATTAAAAGCCCTAGAATAAGGGCTTTTTTGCTTGTAAGGGAATTGTAAGGGAAAAATTAAAAAGATCAATTGTGTTTTTGCTTAATATTTTACATAAAATCCATTTTCCTTTATTTTTTAAATTCCTTGTTTGTGAGTTTTATGAAAAAAACTATTTGTTTTTTATTTAATAGGTTTAGAAACTATTTTAGTTCCAAAACTTTTTATTTTATTAGAAGTAAAATAATGTAATTATATAAATACAACCTCGAAAGAAAAAAGCAATTAAAAGATAATAGGTTATGTTTATTTGATTAATAAAATAGAGGTTGGTATTATTTTAATATAACTAAAATATGAGTAATGAAAAAAATAAAAGGAGAAAAAGAATATGAAAAGACCATATGTAATATGCCATATGTATTTATCGATCGATGGTAAGATTGATGGAAAATATATGGAGCAAGAAGGATGTGATATTTCCGGAGAGTATTATGACGATATTATTTTTAAAATGGGTACTGCAATGGCGGGAGGAAGAGTAACTCTCCAAATGTACAAGGCACATGGTCAAAATGATTTATCGAAATATTCGGGAAATATTGAACGCGATGATTATATTATTAAAGCACCACATTATAATTTTTGCTTTGACCGGATGGGCAAATGTTTCTATGACGATATCAAGTATAATTATGGTGGACAAGATATGCAAATTGTTGAAGTGGTGTCTTCCAAATGTGATTCCCGCTATTTAGAGTATTTAAGAGATCTTAAAATTTCTTATATTATTGCTGATAGTGTAAAAGAAGCTTTAGAAAAAATTTATTTAAAATTTAAAGTCGAAAGATTGGTTTTAACCGGTGGTTCAATTATAAATGGTGGATTTTTAAGTGAAGATTGTATCGATGAACTTTCGTTAGTGATTGCGCCTTATATAGAAGGAAATATCGAATTTAAGCAATTTGTCGGTAACGTCAGTCATTTCGTTAATAAAAAATTTAAATTTAAAGAAGCAAGGCCACTCGATGATGGTGGAGTGCATTTAATCTTTAAAAAAGAAGATTGAAAAGTAAACTAAACATTTTTCTTTGTTTGTGTTGTTCATTTTGAATTTTTCTCGCCTTAAAATCAAGGCATAAAAAGGAGAAAATTAAAATGAAAAATTTAGACAAAGTTTATGCTGAAAAGATTGCCGAGCAATATGCTCCTAAAACCGAATCCAAGGTTGTGGCATTAAAGAAACTTGATCGAAAGGTAAAACGACCGGCGGAAATATTTGCTTACACTTTTGGAACTATTGCAGTTTTGATCTTAGGAGTCGGAATGTGTTTAGCGATGGGAGTTATAGGAAGTGGAGATTTATTAATGATTATTATAGGGAGCGTAATTGGAATTGTCGGTATTTTAGGGGCTTCTTTCAATTATCAATTTTATAAAAAAATTTTGGATAGTCGCAAACAACAATATGCGAGCGATATCATTTCATTAGCAAATAGCATCACTGAATAAAATTAAAATTTAAGGAGGTCGATTATGAATAAACACGAAAGCAAATATTTTAATACGGCCCGATTAATTGATGAAGCGTTGTTATTGCTTCTTTTGAAAAAAGATTTTGAGTTAATAACAGTGAAGGATATTTGTGCCAAAGCCGGAGTTAATCGTTCAACTTTCTATTTACACTATGAGACGATCGATGATGTTTTAAAGGAATGCATTGCTTATAGTAATCAAATGTTTTATTTAAAACTTAAAGAAAAAGGTAAAGCAAATTTTGATATTGAAACTAAGAATATGAGTGACTTGATTTTTATCAAAGAAGAGTATTTGATTCCTTACCTCGAGTTTGTAAAAGATAACAAGAATTTATTTAAAGCCGTGCATAATCATCCTCAACTTTTCGATTCTGAAAACACTTATTCTAAGATGCTTCAAAATGTCTTTAATCCGATTTTAAAACGATTTGGTTTTAAAGAGGAAGAGGCTGAATATATGATGGAATATTATGGAAAAGGGACTTCCGCGATAATTTTAAAATGGGCTGAAAATGATTGTAAAGAAGATATCTCCAAGATTATCGAATTGATGATGATTTGCATTAGGCCAGAAATTAAAGGTGTCTAAAGGTGTTAAAAAAGTATTTTCATTCTTCTAAGGATCAAAAGAAATTAATCAATATTTTCGTTGCTTTTATCGCGAGTATCCTGTGGTCGATGGCTAAGATTATATTTGGCATTGTTGATAATTCGGCTTTTTTAATCGCTTCTGCAATTTTTACAATTTGCTTAGCTATTTCAAAGTTGTTATGCTTAGTAGGCATTGTTAAATATGAAACTAACTATGTAATTATCCATGTCATTTCTTCGCTATTAATTGTTGGTGCGGGAGTGTTTTATGGTTTATATAATACCCGGTTATTATATGTTAACTCGATGCCGAATTATGGTACAATCATCGCAATAACAATCGCCGCGATATCTTTTTTCTTATTTGTTAAAGCGATTATCAATTTGATTAAAGACAAGAAACGTGACGATTATAATCGTAATTTAAGAGTGATTGCACTAGTCGGTGGATCAATGGATATCGTCTTAACTCAGATGTGTCTTTTAGCGGTTGAATTACCGGAAATGAATCCTCGTTATAATTTATATATTGCATTAGGCATTTCGATAATAACGATGATCTTAGGAATTTACTGCCTAATAAAACCTTTTTTAAAAAAGAATAATATCAGTAATTAAATTTGAATAATAAAATGAAAAGTTGATGATAAGGTTGATTACTATTATCATCAACTTTTTAGTTTAACGAGTAATAAAAAATCTTATGAAATTATAATTCCCATATGCAAAATTTAAGCTAGTTTTACTATGGTTTAGCGACCTATAAAATAAAATTAGTTAAAACTAACTAAAGTGCTTGACACATATAAAACACAAGCGTAGAATACACTTAGTTAGTTAAGACTAACGCGTACAGGAGGAAGTTATGCCACTTATTGTAGCGCCTATAAACCAAGAAGTAAAAGTAATCAAGATATTGACTGATGAAAAGATAAAAAAATATCTTGAAAGTCTCGGTATTACAGTCAACTCAAAAATCACGATTCTTTCAATTTGTGGGGGAAATGTGATTTGTATTGTTAAGGATGGTCGACTTGCTCTTGATCGAAACATCGCTACGAAAATATTTGTTGCGTAGAAAGGAAGGAGAAAACGATGTTACGTAGATTAGATGAAATCAATGTCGGCGAGACTGGCCGGATAAAAAACATTGAAGGCGAAGGGAGAATTCGTCGCCGTTTATTTGATATGGGAATTACTCCAGGTGCGGAAGTTTATCTTCGTAAAAAAGCCCCATTAGGAGATCCCATTGAAATTACAATTCGCGGTTATGAATTAACGCTTCGTAAGCAAGAAGCGAATTTTGTCCTTGTGGAGGATGGAAAGGAGACAAAATGAAACGATTTGCGTTAGCGGGGAATCCCAATTGTGGAAAAACCACATTATTTAATTCTCTCACCGGATCAACAGCACATGTCGGCAATTGGCCAGGTGTAACTGTTGATAAAAAAGAAGGGGTTTATAAAAAATGTAAAGAGCCGGTAGAAATTATCGATTTGCCGGGAATTTATTCTCTATCGCCATATACACCAGAAGAAGTGATATCGAGAAATTATATTTTAGATGAAAAACCGGATTGTGTGATTAACATTGTCGATGCGACAAACTTAGAGAGGAACTTATATCTTACCACTCAATTATTAGAGATTAGTGTTCCTTTGGTTGTCGCCTTAAATATGATGGATGTCGTAAAGAAAAACGGCAATAGCATCGATATTCAAGCATTAGAAAAGAAAATCGGTGTTCCGGTCATTGAAATCAGTGCTTTAAGGGAAGAAAATCTCGATACATTGATGAATCGAGCTTATGAAGCTTCGTTGAAACAGCGACAAGGAAATACAATTTTACTTGATTCTGCTTTGAAACATCTGATTCACGATGTAGAAATTGCTTTTAAAGGAAAAGGAGTATCTGATCCGCTTTTCCACGCTATTAAATTGGTTGAAAAAGATGAATTGGAAATAAAAAATCATCAAGATCTTTTACAGATTGTCGATGATTTTAAAGCGACATTTAAAGATGATACTTTTGGTGCTGATTTTGAAGCGATCATCGCTGATGAAAGGTATCAATATATCTCTAAAAATTTTTCTCCGGTCATCAAAAGAAGAGAAACGGCCAAAGAAAAGTTAACGACTTCGGATAAAATCGATCGAGTGTTAACCAATAAATGGGCGGGAATACCTATCTTCTTAGTTATTCTTCTTCTCATTTTCCATTTGACGTTTTCTGAAAATTTGTTTTTCTTAGGCGGTTTATTCCATGATGTAGATCCCTCTTTTATGGGTTCGCCTTTTGAAGGATTAATTTGGACAAGCGATGGTATCAATTCGCCAGGGGTGATTCTTTTTAATCTATTGGATTGTTTAACGAGTTGGATTTCAGATGGTGTTTCTAATTTACTTACATCAATGAATGCCGAAGCGTGGATTTCAAGTTTGGTGGTTGATGGAATTTTAGGTGGTTTATTTGCGGTCTTATCTTTCTTACCTCAAATTTTATTTCTCTTTTTATTCTTTTCAATCTTAGAAGATTCTGGTTATATGGCTCGAGTCGCCTTTATTTTAGATCGTATTTTTCGTCGATTCGGATTATCGGGTAGAGCCTTTATGCCGATGATTATGGGTTTTGGATGCTCGGTCCCCGCAATGATCAATACCCGTACTTTAGCAGACGATAAAGAACGAACCGCTACAATTCGGGTAATTCCGTTTTTCAGCTGTGGGGCCAAGTTACCGATTTTAACGGCAATTGCCGGTGGAATTGTTCAATATTTTGGAATCGGTAACGCCGACTTTATTACCTTTGCAATGTATTTAGTGGGAATGACTACCGCTATTGTGGCCGTGATTATCATGCGTAATACAACGATGCGAGGAGATGTACCTCCATTTATTATGGAATTGCCGGCTTATCATGTTCCGCAAGCAAAAGCTTTGATGGTCCATTTATGGGATAAGGTAAAACATTTTATCAAAAAAGCTTTTACAATTATATTAGCTTCGACGATTGTGATTTGGTTCTTATCTAGTTTTGCTTGGGATTGGACATATATCGGAGGAGAAATGGATCAATCGATCCTCGCCTCTTTAGGCAAATTCATTCAACCGATTTTCACTCCTTTGGGATTTGGAGTACAGCTTTCTGCTTTTGGTTGGGTTTTTGCTGTCGCTGCAGTCACCGGATTAATTGCCAAAGAAAACGTAATTGCGACATTCTTTACTTTAGCAACTTGCATTATCGCTCATGCTGAAGCTGGAACTTTAGTAATTAACCCTGACGTATTGAATGAGCTTCTCTCTTTAGAAGAAGCGAGTGAAGATGGAGTAATCGAATCTTTGGCGATGATTGAAGCCACTAATATTACTTGGCCGGCTTTAATTTCCTTTATTACTTTCAATATGACAACTATTCCTTGCTTTGCCGCGGTGGCTACTGCAAAAGCCGAGTTGCCAAAGAAAAAGCTCGGAATGACAATTCTCTTTTGGTTAGTGGTTTCTTATATTACTTCAACGATAGTTTATTTGGTGCTTTCTTGGTGGTGGACTTTATTCATTATTTTGCCCTTGTTTGTGTTAGTGGGATTTGGCATTTACTTTTTCAATAAGTATTTAGATCAAAAGAAGGCGCTACAAAATTAATATGTCAACTTTAGGTGTTATTGTTATCGTTGCGGTAGTTGTATTTCTAGGTAGTTTACTTGGTCGTTATCTCTATTGCAAAAAGAAAAATCTTCCTACTGGCGAGTGTGCCTGTTGCCAAAGCAAAGGGAAAAAAATTATTAAGAAATATCATAAAAAATTTTCTCAAGGAAAAAATTGAAATTTTAAGCATAACTTTTGTTTTACAAATAAAAATAACTATAATAAGGTACTAGGAGGTTTTAAAAATGTTAGACACAAAAGTTGCTAATTTAATTAACGAACAAGTAAACAAAGAATTATATTCAGCTTATCTTTATCTTGACTTTGCCAATTACTATGAGGATGAAGGATTAGACGGATTTGCTCATTGGTATGAAATTCAGGCTCAAGAAGAACGTGATCACGCTTTTAAAATGAGAAGATATTTGATTGACAATGGTGTAAGTGTTAAATTTGACGCGATTGCAAAACCGGATAAAGTCTTTAAAGATCATCTCGCTCCATTAGAAGCCGGATTAGAACACGAAAGATATGTCACATCGTTGATTCATGCCATCTACGCGGAAGCTTTTGATAAAAAAGATTTTAAGACAATGCAATTCCTTGATTGGTTCGTCAAAGAGCAAGTTGAAGAAGAGAAGAACGCGGAAGACATGATTAAAAAGATGAAATTGTTTGGCTATGATTCCAAAGGCTTGTACAATTTGAATCAAGAGTTAGCTTCTAGAACTTATAGTCCATCTACTAGCGATAAAGATTAAAAGTAAAATAAAAAGGAAGGGCAACCTTCTTTTTTATTTTCACTTGATTATTGAAAATTGAATAAATTTTTATTTTGCGGCTTTGATCATCAATTTGCAGATTTTATTGGAAAAATCAAGCGGGTCTTTTAAAGGCATTCCTTCGATTAACAATGCTTGATTGTAAAGCACAGAAGCATAATCATCAAGTTCTTTTTCATCTTTTTCAAAGATGGTTTCGATCGCTTTAAAAAGTTCGTGATTAGGATTAATTTCAAGAATTCGTTTGGCTTTTACATCAGATGAATTCGGGAGGTTATTGAGCACTTTTTCCATTTCAAGACTTAAACCTTCACCCGAAACAAGGCATACCGGTGAATCTACTAGTCGTTTGCTGAAGACCACATCGTCGACTTGATCTTTTAAAATTTCTTTAATTTTATCGATTAGAGATTTTTTGTTTTCTTTTAATTCGTCAAGTTTCTTATCTTCTTCTTGATCTAATAAATCGAGGTTTTCACTGGCGATTGATTTGAATTTAATACCATCGTAATCGTTAAGGATTTGAATCGCGAATTCGTCGATGTCATCGCTAAAAATCAAAACATCGTAATCGAATTTTTTCATCATATCCATCTGTGGCATAGCTTTGATGCTTGTTTTCGATTTGCCGGTAGCATAGTAGATGAATTCTTGCTTTTCCTTCATCGCCTCTTTATATTGCTTTAAGGTAATAAACTTATCTTCTTTGATTGAATGATAAAGGACGAGATCTTTTAAAGCATCTTTCTTTTCTCCAAAATTATCGTAGATGCCATATTTGAAATTAATACCATAGATTTCAAAGAACTTCGAGTATTTTTCAAAATCCTCATTTTTCATTTTTTCTAATTCAGCCAAAATCTTTTTTTCGATATTACTGGCTATTTTTTTAAGTTGACTGTTTTGTTGCAGTATTTCTCTTGAGATATTCAATGAAAGGTCGCTAGAATCGACAAGTCCTTTAATAAAACGAAGATAATCCGGGACTAATTCGTCGCACTTATCTTTGATAAATACTCCTTTTGAATAAAGTTGTAAGCCTTTTTGATATTTGTCGCTATATAAATCATATGGAGCATGAGCAGGGATAAAAACTAAGGCTTGGTAAGTAAAAATACCTTCGGTGTTGATAAAAAGAGACATCAAAGGCGGTTCAAAATCATTGAATTTGCTTTGATAAAATTCATTTAATTGTTCAGTGGTGACCTCGCTTTTGTTTTTCTTCCAAAGAGGGATCATCGAATTTAAAATTTCGTCTTCTTCGACTTCTTTCTTTTCGTCTTTTTCACCGATTTCTTTTTTTACTTTCATTTTAATCGGGTAGCGGATATAGTCGCTGTATTTCTTGACTAAGCTTTCGATTTTATATTGTTCTAAGTAGACATTAAAATCTTCTTCATTGACATTGTCTTTTAAAAATAGAGTAACGCTACTTCCTATTTGATCTTTTTGAATTTCTTCGATTTTGTAAGTTTCGGTTCCTTCGGAGGTAAACCGATAACCTTGATTTTCAAACGGAGATCTAGTTTCTACGACCACTTTTTTAGCTACCATAAATGACGAATAGAATCCGACCCCAAATTGACCTATTACATCGATGTTACTGTTTTTGAGATCCTCTTCGCTCATCGAATTTAAAAATTCTAAAGATCCGGACTTAGCGATAGTGCCGAGATTGTTGACGATTTCATCGTGTGTCATACCGATACCATTGTCGCTAATGCAGATAGTGCGCTTGTCTTTATCGACATCGATTCTAATTTCATAGTTGTCGCGCTTTTCTAAATTTTCATCGTTCAATGATAGATAGTGATATTTATCGATAGCATCAGAAGCGTTGGAGATCAGTTCTCTTAAAAATATTTCGCGATTGGTGTAGATAGAATTTGTCATTAGATCTAACAATCGCTTGGACTCAGTTTTAAACTTTTTTGTTTCACTCATAACATTCACCTTTCTAAATCTAGAACTATTATAGAACGCATGTTTAGCAGAGTCAATATATGAGTGCTAATTTTTTAATTCATTTTTAAATCTCGGGGAAAAGTCAATTTTTTAATTAAAATTTGATAAGAAATCAATTAATTTGTCGAATAAAGAAGAGAAAAATGATTGAAGGTTCATCCATAATTCTTCAAAAAAAGAGCGATTGTTTGTTTGGATACTTTCAACTTCGCGTTCGGTGACATTGATTGCGACATTGAATAATAATTGACGATTGTCGTTTGTCTTTGCTTGTATCGTTGTTTCGTAAATTCCGGGTTTATCGTAATTGTTTTCGTAAGTATGGTTTAAAAAGTCAGCTTCGGTATAAACAAGATTTTCGATCTTATCTTGTTGCTTTAAAAGATTCACAATGTCGATAGCGCTTAAAAAAGTATCGCAAGTGGCCGTCAAAGACATGTCGTCGATATACCAAATCGGATTTGAATTGTAAACGTTGATATAGATTGTGGTGCTTTGTGAATTACCACTGCTATCGGTGGCTTGAAGAACTACTTTATATGAACCGCTTTTGGGGATAGAAGATGAATATTCATCATAGATAATTTTATAAGGTAGGTGCATATCTATTTCGTCGACTACATAGATATTGTGTGATAACAATTCTTCTAAAGATTGCAAGTTTTTGGAATCCACGTTGATGATACTAGGGCCGATAAATTCAGGAGGAACATCATCAAAAACCGTTATTACTACAGGTCTTGAACTAATATTTTGACTGGAATCAGTGGCGCTTATAGTGGCATAATAAGTTCCCACGCGATTATACAAAACACCACTATCGTCTAATGTCACGGTTACTTTATCACTATTGTCGGTAACATCGAAACGTCTAAGAATTGTGGTTGAATCTTCATCGTTGATATAAGAAAACGAAATTCCAACGGGGCCATTGATAATCGGCTTTAAAGTGTCGCGTAGTGTGATTTTTAATTCTAAATACGAGGTTTTGTTAGAAGAGTTTGTCGCTTTTAATTTTATTGAATAAGAACCGGCAATTTTATTTTTAGCCGCATAACTATATCCGTCTTCGATTACGACGATTTTCAATTCACCATCATTTTGATCAAAAGGGTGAATAAACTCTAAGATTTTTGAAAGCGGCAAAGGATTTGTAATGTCGATGTTAAGCGGAAAAGTATTTTCTACAGCTGTCAATTTATTCATGCACGCATAACTTCCAAATTCATGAGGGAAAAAACCTTGATAAGGGAATAATTCGATGTTGCTATCGATAAGCATCGCTTGTTTGATTTTCCCAATTCGATTTTGTTCGTCGAGAATTAAGGTAAAGGATGGTTTATTTAAAACAGATCCAATAACGAATTCGTCAGGAAAAGAAGAACAGTCTATTTTTATTAATAAGAACTTGCTGATTTTTTTGATGGTAATTTGCTTAGATGAATGAGAAAAGAAAGTATCTAAGGGAATTTTATTAAGCTGATAATTAAAAATCGGTTGCAGTGTTTCATAATTAAAAAAATTAATAAAAAGCGAAGCTGAAATGTCGTTATACTGAGCGCTTTTAGCTAAATTGAATTCTTCTTCAAAATCGAAACAAAAAGCCAAGTAATTGCTTTTCGGATGAAGAATCCTTACGGCTTTATTCATTTTAATAGTGCCGATAGATTCATTGTAGATCGATTCATTAGGCAATAAATTAAATGAAGGATTCATATCACTGGTTAATAGATAAATATCACGATCATCTTTTGTCACCTTTTTAGCGGTGCAAACCGGTTTAGCATTTTCAAAATCTAAAGCACATACAGGTTGCGTTTTGTTAGTTATGACGATTGATATCAGTAAAGACAACATGGCGATAATTGAAAATTTTTTCATATGGTAGTTCCTTTCACTTATTCAATAAGAGAAAAAAACTTAAAAGTAAGAATATATTTATTTTTTGGTGACTTTATGTATAATAAAAGTACGCGGTAATCTCTATAAGATTACGGAGGTTGAAATATGTGTGAGTTTAAAACAGTTCGAGAATTATATGAAGCATGCTATTATGGCGACCAATTATTGAAAGATTCAATCGGTGAAATTGAATTGGATGGTTGGGTAAGAACCAATCGTGATAATGGATCGATTGGCTTTATTGAATTAAATGATGGAACATACTTTAAAAATGCGCAACTAGTTTACGCTCAAAGTGAAGTTAACGATTTTGATAAATTGACCCATCTTTTGACGGGAACTGCCTTATCTATCGTTGGACGTTTTATTTTAACTCCCAACAATCGTCAACCATTTGAAATTAGATTGCTTTCTTTTAAAGTTGAAGGAGAAGTTGATCCTAGTTATCCTTTGCAAAAGAAAAGACATTCTTTTGAATATTTGCGCGAGATCGCTCACTTACGGCCGCGAACCAATACTTTTAACGCAGTGTTTCGCTTAAGAAGCGTTCTTTCAATGGCGATTCATGAATTTTTCCAAAGTCAAGGTTTTGTCTATGTACATACTCCGCTTATCACTTCAAATGATGGTGAAGGCGCTGGGGAAATGTTCAATGTGACAATTGATGGCAAAGACCCTTTTGCTTTCTTTGGCAAGAAGTCGACCCTTGCGGTTACGGGACAACTTCAAGTTGAAGCTTTCTGCATGGCCTTTAGAGATGTATATACTTTTGGCCCGACTTTCAGAGCCGAAAAGTCAAATACCACAAGACATGCCGCGGAATTTTGGATGATTGAACCGGAGATCGCTTTTGCTGATTTGGAAGATGATATGGCTCTCATTGAAGATTGTGTGATCTTCTGCATAAAATACGTTTTGGAAAATGCCAAAGAAGAAATGAATTTCTTTAACGAATTTGTCGATAAAAATCTTTTAAATCGATTAAATCATGTCCTTGAAACTCCGTTTAAAAAGATGACCTATACGGAAGCAATCGATATTTTGCTCGACGCTAAAAATAAGGGTCACAAATTTGAAGTTGACGATATTAAATGGGGTATGGATCTTCAAAGCGAACATGAACGGTTTATCACCGAACAAATTGTTAACGGTCCGGTTTTTTTAACGGATTATCCTAAAGATATCAAAGCATTTTACATGCGCTTAAACGATGACAATAAGACTGTGGCGGCTTGTGACTTACTTGTTCCTGGGGTTGGAGAATTAGTCGGTGGTTCTCAACGTGAAGAGCGCTACGACAAATTAATTGCTCGGATGGAAGAATTAAAAATGGATATTCCTGCTTATGATTGGTATCTTGATTTAAGACGTTACGGCGGTTGTAAACACGCCGGTTTTGGAATCGGATTTGATCGCCTCATCATGTATCTTTCCGGCATTAACAATATCCGTGATGTGGCTCCGTTCCCACGTACATATCGTAATTTACTTTATTAAAAGAGAGATTTTATGGAAGAAGAGTATTTAAACGACGAAGAAGAAATGCGAGATTTTAAGCGGCGCGTTCGTCAGAAAAAACGAATTCGTGGTTTTTTGATTGTGGTAAACGCTATTGTTCTTGCCTATCTTTTATATTCGATCGGCGACATGGTGTTTTCTTTCGCTACCACATATTTTACTGAAAAAGATGGCGATATTATTCTCATAAGAAATAAAAACGAAGAGGAATCCAAAGCCATATACGATAAATATATCGATAAAGTAGTTGTTGCAAATGATTATGGAATCTATGGAAATTATTTGCATTTAAATGAACACCACATCGAAAATAAATATTTTACTTCTTTTGAAAGATTGGTGTTTGTAAAAGTATCAGACGATACGGAATATGAATCAAAGCACGACATGATTCTTGATGGTCAATTTTTAGATCGAGGCTATAATTTAAGTGCGTTATCAGAAGGAGATTATATCGTAAGTGTTTATAAGAAAAATGAAACTTATAAAACCGAGGAAAAACAAAAAATCGTAAAATTAGCTTCATCATCCCCTATTGAAAGAACCATTTTTACATTACCTGATCAAGATGGCATTCGCAAAAAAATAACGATTAAAAATAAAATTACTTCACCATGTATGGTGGTGTCGGTAAAAGAAGTAACGAAACTCGATGACGATTATTACGATCTTGTGATGATTGGCGCAAACGATAAATTAGATCAGCTTCAAGATAGTGCCTTGCATATTAAAAAATGCGATAAAGAAAACGGGTTAACTTGCGCTTATAAAACAAAAGCATCATATGCGATTGTCTTAGACGAAAATCGTGCAATGCCATTGCAAAGTTATTATCTTAGTCCCTCAAGCAATTTCGAAGCGGATCAAATTTTAGATGGCAACCATGCTTTAAGCGGCTATGATGCCGATGAGTACATTCGAGAACTAGGTGGTTCAATTTTAAAAGCCGGTTATTGTATTAATGATGTTTCTCACTCTTGCGAGGTGACTCCAGATATTTCTTTGAACGATTTTGGAAAAATGACTTATCGAGTGGGAGACGAAATAACTTTAGAAGAAATAAAAAGCATTTTATATTAGGAGGTATTTATGAAAAAAATAATGGTGGTAGGTGGCGCCGGATATATTGGCAGTCACTGTTCAAGAATTCTTGCGGATCGAGGGTATGAAGTAGTTGTTGTCGATAATCTTTCAACCGGACATCGAAAAGCGCTTGATGCTCGCGCGACTTTTTATGAAGGCGATATTCGAGATTTTGCTTTTTTGGATCGTGTATTTAAAAAAGAAAAAGTCGATGCGGTAGTTCATTTTGCCGCGAAATCGTTAGTTGGAGTTTCAATGAAGGAGCCGATTGATTATTTTGATAATAATGTCAATGGTACTTTGGTTCTTTTAAAAGCGATGGTTGCAAATGAGGTAAAGAAAATCGTCTTCTCTTCTTCGGCCGCGGTTTATGGGGAACAAAAAGTTTTGCCAATCACCGAAGAGGCGATTCCAAATCCGGAATGTACCTATGGTGAAACTAAACTTCAAATGGAAAAAATGATGAAGTGGGCCGACATTGCCTACGGGGTACGTTATGTGTCACTTAGATACTTCAATGTTGCCGGAGCTTTGGACAATGGGGAAATCGGAGAAGATCATAATCCGGAGACGCATTTAATTCCGTTGATTCTTCAGGTTCCGTTAAAAAAACGACCGCAGATTTCTATTTTTGGAGACGATTATCCAACTCCTGATGGAACTTGTATCCGTGACTATATTCATGTTGTGGATCTTATCGACGCTCACATAAAAGCATTGGAATATCTTTTTGCGGGCAATAAATCCGATATTTTCAATTTAGGTTCTGAAAATGGATTTTCGGTAAAAGAGATGATTCAAAGTGCCGAAAAAGTAGTTGGTCAAGCGATTCCTCAAGAAGTGGTTTCCCGTCGCCCTGGCGATCCTGCAATTCTCATCGCGTCATCTAAAAAAGCGCAAGAAATTCTACATTGGAAACCGCGATATACCTTAGATCAAATGATTGAAACGGCTTATAAATTTCATAAATCACATCTAAACGGATACGAAGATAAATAAATAAAAAAACTTGGTAATGATTCTTTGTAAGAATTAAGACCAAGTTTTTTATTGCTCAAGATTCTCTTTGGTTGAAGGTTTTGAAAGAGTGTCGAGATCTTTTTGAAACACGGTAGTAGCGGCATGCCTTAACCTCCATTCCCTAGCGATTAAGGCTTGAACGCAAATTGAAAAATGAATAACGAAATAGATGCCGACCAATAAAACCAAATAAGCGATGATGCTATCGAAATTAAAGAAAAATTCAGGACCTTTAACGATGGTTGGCCAATCGGAAATAATGTTGATTCCAAAGAAATAAGTAGTCGGAAATGATAATTCAAACGATAATTTTGAAATGTATTCGATGATGTAGTTCAAATTGGTTTTTTCCATGAAAAGCTGATATAAAAGGACAACTAAACTTAAAATTATCAATGCTCCCATAGGAGGCAAGGCTTCAAAATAGAATTGTCGGAAGTTTTTTTCACGAGCTACTTTTTTAAATTCTTTAGGTGTTGTCACTAAGTTAGCCTTCACAATATCGACCATCATATTATCGATCATGCGACCTTGCTTACGCATAATATACCGTACTAGTTTTGTAATATAACCGACGATGATGACGATTAAAAGCACGATTATTAATAGAGCGATGAGAATCCTTTTATCGTTTTCACTCAATTTGATCAAAGTATTAATCATTGGAGTTTTCCTCCTTTTCTGTTTCGATATTTTGAATAGGAGGGGTGTTATTGATTGGTTGCGTTCCAGTGATAATAATCGGTTGCCCATTGGGGCCGATTCCTGTGGAAATGACAGTACCCGGCATCGTTTGAATAATTACCTGTTGAGAAGGAGGAGGCGTTTGAACATTTGAAAACGCGGGATTTTCAGAAACGGGAGTGTTTTTAGTTTGATTTAGAATTTTTTCGGCTTCGATATCGATATCCATCGGTTCTTTCAAATTATGACCCTGAAAAAAGAAAATGATATGCTTGCCGAACATCACAAAAAAGAGACCTAAGGCAAAAATTGCGGATAAAGCAAAAAAGGCCACAATGAAGACAAAAAGGACGATTGTGGTTAAACCGATAAAAAAAGTCTTGATAAAGTCTTTCATCGAAGGCCTCCTTTGTTTTATTGTAACGCTTTTTATCAACGTTTACAAAACTAATCAAAAGAATTATTATGTTTGACTTTGTTAATGATGATGTCGAATAAACCGAGAATTAAAGGCGGAATGGTGAAAATGATGGGTAAGATGGCGATAAGATCTTTGGAAAGATAATTAAAACTACCCATTACGATTATTAAGGAAATAACTTCTAAAATGATCAAAAAAATCAAATTTAATTTCTTATTAGAGTTATTGAAGATAAAGTGTAGCAATATCGCAAAAGCAAAAACGAAAGAAACGATCATCATACATAGTGATAAAGGATAATAAAGGAAATAAGAGATTAAAATGATTAAATAAGACACTCCTAAATAAATCATGCTCCATTTGATTTGTAAGAGATCTTGATTGATATATAAATGTAATCTTTCTTTTTCTCCGTCAATGATGATAAAAGTAAAAAGTGTTTGCGACAGAGAAATAATGTAAAAAAACATTAACGAAATTTTTTCGAAAGTGCCATTTGATAAATTTAAAACTGTCGCGAAAACTGCTTTCATGTTTACTCCATAAATTAATTCTATGAGATAATTAGCCCCAACGTATAGCAATAAAGAAACTAACGAAGCAATAATAGTTACATAAAGTGAATTGAAACGATTTTTAATTAGAATACCGAGAATGGCACCAATAATAATGCCGGGGAAAATGTAAAAAATTGCATTTTGAAAATCGATCATCGATATAAGGCAAGTGCACGTTAAAAATAAAATGATGTATCTTAATGAAAGCTTTTGAGAAGCTAAACAAGTCAATAAGGGAATTCCAAGCGTGAGAAGTAAAGAAAATAACGGGAAATATTCCGAAACAATTAAAAAAACACAGTTTATTGCGCACATCATAGCGACGAAAGTGAGAGACTGAACGTTTTTAGTCATAAATAATGCACCTTAAATATTGTAACATTTCTTTTAATGTAGCACAAAACATTGTATTGATAAGTACGGATATCGTTTGAAGAGGCTATGAGGTGAATTATGGGTAAAACAATCGGATTAATTTTAAAAGCAGCGATGATTCTTGCTTTAAGCGGATGCACCGCGGGAGTTTGACAGTTTGAAGTAAAAAAATAAAGGAAAAAGAGAAGAGTTTATACTACGTATAAAACTTCTTT
>CANQWG010000028.1 GCA_947627505.1 uncultured Bacilli bacterium
AAAAATTGGTTGAATTATTTGAAACTTTAGATGTTCGTTTATAAGCTATACCATACTTTTTGGGATTTTATTTTAATAAAGAAAATATTAAATCTTTACTTGATGTATTTAATGAAAATACAAATAATAATTTTTCTAAGAAAAAAACATTAATTGTTGTTGCATGTACTAATGAACAGTTTAATAAAGAAGATTTATTATTTTTTAATGGTGTAGATACATTTATTGTATATTATTTAATAAATGAAAATACAAATGAAATTTATTTTAATGATCAAAAGATGTTGTGGTTTAGTATAGATTGGAAAAAAATAATTAAAAAATTTAATGAAATATTAAAATAATTATCAAATTACTTTCACAAGCAAAATAATTTTATCAAAGATAACGCTATTAACAATTTTATTCGTTTAAAACAAATAATTAGAGATATGCTCATAAAAATATTAAATATAAACAAAAGAAATAATAATATGATAAAATATAGATGTCTAGTTCTATGCTTTATTTTACGAGAGGTAAAATGAAACAAAAAGAATTATATAAGACAGCAATATATAACTAGAACTACTGGTATTGCAGCAAAAGCTTTAAAACTATTAGGTCAAAATTTAGTTAAACAATAGAATAAAATGGTTATTGACCAAGTAGGGAAAAATTTTAGGAAAGCATTATCATTTGGTGGAATAGCATTATTATTTGGAACTGTTTTGGTAAAAGATTACTATACGACTGGATTAATGATAATTTCTAGGGGGACTTAATATGTTAGATAATATTTTGATTATAACAATTTTATTTTCTATAGTATTAAGTTTTTTAATAGTTAAAGTTTGGCGAAAAAAACACTTTGTAAAATCGTTATACATTGATCAAGGCGTTTCAATAACATTTTATGTCATTGCGCTTGCTTTCACAATTGTCTTACTAACAATATATTACATACAAGCATATAATTGGTTGTTTTTGCTAATGCTATTATTATATGATTTATGTTCATTATTTATATTTTGCATTTTAACAACTACTTGTATTTATTTAAAAGATAACGTTGTGATTAAAAAAAATATTTTTATTACAAAAAAAATATTGCTTAATAAAGAAACGAAAATAATCGAAAAAGCAACCAAAACAATTATTAAATCTAAAAATAAATCCATTTCTATTAGTTCAAGACATTTAAATGGAAGTATAAGAAGGTTTATATATGATATTAAGATAATAATTAATGAGTCATAATAAGATAATAAAGTCGAATAGCATTATATTAGAATTTTTTGCGTTCTATTATAAACTTTATAGATGGTTAACACCTGATTCAATTGATTATTTAGATCCAGAATCTATTAATGGCTTAAATCTATATTGTTATTTTGGCAATAATCCTATAATGTACGCAGATCCTAGTGGACATGCATGGTATAATCCATTAACATGGAATTGGGGAGAAATAGCAAAAGGTATTGGTTTATTTATTACAGGTGTTACCACAATAGCAGTTGGTGTTGTTACTTTACCATATGGAGGATGGATTGCTGCAGTTGCAGGAATAACTCTTTTAACTGGTGGAGGAACCATATTGTTTATCAGACATTGGGGGGAAGGAATAACAGATTATAATTTAATTAATATTATGGAAGGTATTTTTGTAACAACTGCAACTATTGGATCTATAATATGTGGAGGATATATTAAATATAATACAACAATAACTCCTAGAAGCATGCCAGGTAATGGTCAAAAAGCGCATAGTGGTGTGTGGAATATTAATGATAAAACATTAGGTAATTATGGCGCAGATGGAAAACTTAGATATTCAATATCGTTTACAAACCATGGCACACCCAATATACATCGAATCCCCCATTGGCACTTAGAAATGCCTCATAGTGTCCCAATAAATAGTTTTTTGAGATTTATTATTGAAATGATTAAAAGAGGATTTTAAATATGAACATGAAAATTGGTAAACCAAATGTTAAAATGTCAGATATTATGACTTACGATGAGTTTCTGGAAAGGTATTTAGTTAATCATGAAGAATTTGTATTTTATTATAAAAATAAAATTATAAATCTTTGTTGGGGGCGTGATGGGAAATTTGAATATAATATAATAGAAAATAATTTTTTGATTGAAGAAAAAGAATATAATAGCCCCAACGAGTTATTAGAAAACCTTGAAGTTGATCATATTAAATTCCCTGATTTGTGGAAAATATTATGGTAAAAGAAAGTCGTAAGTGTCTAATTTTAAGAAAGGAAAATAAAATATAATAAGAAGAAAAATATGCCTGGATATATTGGAGCAGCACAAGCAACGGGTTTAGGATATTATTTAATTTCAAATAAATTGTGGGAAAACTTAGATGCAACTCAACGCTGGCTTAACAATATGCAATATATTAAAGATGCTAATACATTAGGATCTCAATTTGCGTTGGTTCCTGATTTTGTGGTTAAAGCAGGCACAACATTATGGCAGGAAATACAATATTTAATTGAAAACGGCATTCCTTGGATATTATTCTAAAAACAATTTGGAGGGTAAGTAATAATTATGTATAATAATTTACTTTATAAGACATTTGATAAAAAATATAAAGAAAAATACAATAAATTTTTATTGTTGTGTAACAAATATAATGCAAAAATTATTAAATTTGATTATTACAAAAAAGTATTTGGAAATTTTGTAATTGAGATAGAATATAACGAAAAACATCACATAATTATAACGGATAGAGGAGACATAATTTTTAATGGAAAATATATATGTGATAACTCGTATCTTAGTACAGGACAAGACACATTTAATAAATTACTTGAGATGATAGAAAAAAATCTGTTTAACAAATAATCACATATTGTTAAAATGAAAATTTTGATTATAGAAATCTAAATTTAAAAAATAACAAAAATAATTTAAAAAAATGAATAATTAGCAAATTACTTTCACAAGCAAAATAATTTTATTAAAATTAACTTTATTAACAATTTTATTAGTTAAAATAAAAATTAATTATGATGTTGAGACAGGACTATATTATTGCAACTCTAGGTACTATTCACCAGAATTTTGTAGATGGATTACACCTGATTCAATTGATTATTTAGACCCTGAAAGTATTAATGGCTTAAATCTATATTGTTATTGTTATAATAATCCTATAATGTACGCTGATCCTAGTGGACATGCTCCTTGGTGGAGTTGGGCATTATCAGGATTACAATTAGTAGCAGGAGTTGCATTATGCTTTGTTCCAGGCATGCAAGGATTAGGTGTTTCATTAGCAATTGGCGGTGCAACTGGATTAATTATGAATGTGTTAGAGCCACAATTAGCTCAAGCAATTGGAGGAGTAGGATCTATGGCAAATGGCTATGGCGCCATTTCTACAGGTATTAGTTTGATGAGCTTAGGTGGATGGGTAGTAGTTGCTGGTTTGTGCTTAACAGCAATTGGTTTTGGAACAATGGCTTTTGGTGCAAACAGGTTATAGATGCTATGACTGATACAAATTACATTCAAAAGTGGACTGGTATGAGTGATTCGGCATATGCTTGGTCATATTTGGGATTAAACTTTGCATCAAGCATCGGTCAAGCAGCAGGTAATGTGTATCGTTTACATGCTACAAGAAAAATAAGATTTAATCATAGTGGCACTGAAGTTAACGGTTATAGATATTTTGATAGAAAAGGAAATCCATTCTTTGATTTTTATTATCCACATAAAGATATACCTTATAATCATTGGCATGGATGGGATGGGCCTGGATTAACTAATAGAACAGGAGGTCATTGGAGTTACTTAAGATTAATTTTGTGGATGTTAGGAGGAATGTAAATGAAATTTAAACGTAAATTTAAACATAATTATGGTAGTGACATACTAAATGAAGCTTATGAAAAATTTTTTAATGGAGAACATATGTCCTATGAGGAATTTGTAATTATGCTTTCAACAAATGATGAACTATATTTTTATTATATTGAAAAAGATGGTGAAAAAGAATATCAAGTTGAACATTGGGGTGATGGCACTGTAGATATGAATGTTGCTAGATATGAAGATGGTAAAAGGATTCTAGAAAGATATGAAAAATTTAATTCTATTATTGAACTATTAAATGATTTTAGAATTGAAGGTAAAAGCATATACGAAATATGGCCAGATGTTTTTTTTGCAAAGTCAAGATACCAAAATAATTAAATATTAACACAAACTTGCAGGGGTTTGTCTATTCAATGGAAAATCTTTTATCAGCTCATTAATGATAATCATATATGGTTAAAATGGTTTAGTTATTATTTATAGGAGAAATCAAATGGAATTCGTTATTTATAAAGAAAATTTTGTTGAAGAATTTCACAAAAACTTTTTACCATTATTTTCAATTAAAAAATTAAAAAAATTAAATTGTTATGCTCCTAACCATGGCTATTTATGGAATGCTTGTGAACATAATCTAGTTGAAAATTTAAAGGGCAAAGATGCAATGTTAGCATATGATAATATTGATAAGACAGGTGCAATAGAATTTCAATATGATAATGGATTTATGAGTGATGATATTTCGAAACCACTTTCAAAAGAAAATGATAATTCAATAAAAATTCAAAATAATGGTTTGATTGAATTTTATGTAATTGGTTTAAATTTCTCATGGTGTTATATTGTGACACACGAACCAGATGGTTGTGGTCCATATTTTATTATTAATAAAAATAAAAGTTGAATTAAATTATTTAGAATATATTATATTCTTACAAAAGTGAAATTATTGACGATTAGTGCTTGAGAGACCTCTATTTTAAGATTGTGCTTGCCGTAAAAATGCAAGGCGGCACCTTTGACATTGACATTATCGTCTTTAGGAATTTCTAGAATATCGATAAGAGATCCTTTATCATCAAATAGTTTAATATATAAATTTTCATCGGTAGGATTGATAACATTTAATGCTAAGTGATAAGTTGTATTTTCTTTAAAATACAAACAGAAAGAATATGATATCATTCCGTTATCATTTTGACTTGTTTGGGCTTCAGTAAATGATATCGTGCTTTCAGCATCTAGTCTTTCATGAATTGTTCCCGATTTATAAGGATCGACACGACAAATGGTGTGAGGTGCGACACTGATAGTCGAAATTGCATTTCCATCCTTATAAAATGTCACATCTTTTATTGTAGATGATAAGTTGTTAATGATTGAAACAGTTTCACCATCTTTTGTATAAGTCGATGAGGGTAATCCGCTAGAATAGATTTCTTTAGATCTAGTGCCTAGGGATTTAAAAGCGTGAATCAAGTAATAGACATTGAATAATTCAGTGGAATTTTGAATCTCGTCTAATCTTGTTTGGAGCCGCTCTAAGGCGCTATCAGGATCAAAAAGAGCAAGAATTACCCAATAGATATGTTGATAACCATCTTCGGCTTGATGCCCGGTCCAATTTTCTTCTTCTTTGATGTAATCTTCATAAAGCGAAGCTAATTTTTCTTTTTCAGTTTCTCCAAGAGCATAAGAACTTAAATATTCACCTCCGGGCAAAAGGTGAATTCCGTAAATGTAAGTAGGGTCACCATTGAAGAAGGTACCATAGAAGTTACTTCCACCGTAAATTTGACCGACGCCGTGATAAGGATAATCATCGCTGTAAGAGTCCTCATCATAGTTAAACCAGTATTGTTTAATGCTTGATAATTCTGTGACATAACAATATATCGCAGCATCTTGCATTTCTTGATTGTCGGTCACTTGACTGTAAAGATAAGCGGCTTGATATGAATTCAAAGCCTCGGAAGCCGATTCTTGATTGTTGCCACCATCTGAATCAGCATAACCTCCAGCCCAAGAATGACCGGCATAATAATCAAAGTTGCGGAAATCACAAAAAGTTGATGTATCATCGGTATAGTTGAGATAATCGAGAATTAAGAAATCCGCCATCGGTTGATAATCTTGCTTGAAGGTTTCATCAAAACTGAAGCATACCATCGTAGCAAAAGCAAAATACCCGTAAGTAAAATGGTGATCGGCAATCGCAGTATTGGCGCCAAATTCACTGGCGCGATAATATAAAGTGCCCCATTCATTGTCGTAATAAAAATAATATCGATCGTTTGGCCCAGAATAAGTATACCAATCACTTAAGAGGTTCTTGAGACGTTCTAAATATTGATTTCGTAAATCGATATAACCTAAATTATCGGCGATCAAGATACCATTAGCCAACGGATGTAAACTTTTACCTTGCCAATAGGCATCTTCTCCTAAAAGATTGTTTTGAGTATCGCGTAAAAGCTTTTCAAGATATTGGCGCATAATGTCTTTTGAATATGTCGTATCGAAGGGTTCGTCGGGAATTGCCGCGATTCCGTAAAATTGATCTTCGGTCACAAATGAACTACCTTCAACCACATGAAGATCGCCGCGGACTGATTTATAAAAAATGTCAGAGTACAAAGTGGTGGCTCTTTTCCTTTGATGTGGTAACATTACTACTTTTGATTCTTGATGTAAGTCGCTTTGAAAATAATCGTGATAATAATAAGTGGTAGTCAGTTTAGAAGTGTCATCTACTTTGTAATTGACGGTGCTTCTTAAAATGGCATCCAATGAAGATCGATAATAACTTTCAATATCACTGCCACTTTCTATAGGACATATCGACAAATAATTATTTTGAAGGTCGATTGAAAGTCCCCCTTCCTCACGGGTAAAAGTAGCCATTTTGGAAGTAGAAATCAAATATTGGCGGTCTTCGTAAACTTCTTGTTGCACCCCATTGTTGTTCTTATAACCGGTTAGAGAAGAAAGGGAGATAACAGCGTATAAAGTTTCAACGCTTTCGCCATTATTAATGATTCTAGTTCCTACGCTGACAATAGCGTCATCTTTGAAAGTGATTTTCGCTTTTTTATCTGCAAAAAAGGAACTGATAAAAGGTGAACCTTGTGAAAAATAATTGACCATTTTATCGGCAGTGGTATCTGAAAAAGAAACTCCAAAAGTCATATCCGAATCATCAATTAAAGCAGTGGAAGTTTCTTGAAGTTCGCAATTTGGAAATAGCGTCAAATCGATCGTATTTGTGACCGTTTGACTACGATTGTAAGTCGTCTCGAAATAACCTTCGCCGGGATAAGAGATTCCTAATCCGTTTGAAGTATATTTTACTCTTAAAGGATATAAGTACATCGCATGACCGAAATTGTTGATTAACAATGATTGATAGATTCCATTTGACGGAACGGCTCCGTCTTTTTGACGATCGTCATAAGCGATGTAACGGGCGGTAGGGAAGTAAATGTCATCTTTGGCGTAACTGCCTTTCCCTAAAGTCGTAGTCGAGATTGTTGGAAGATCTTTGATATTAAAAGAATATGGTTTTGTCAAAGGATTGATTGAATGAACGACGATACTTTCTAAGCGATGGCGATACATGGAATTTTTTGAATACTCAGTAATTTTAATAAAACGGGTATTGCAAGAAAGACTGACATTTTGTAAAGCCGTGGCTCCATGCAGTTCTCGATAACGCAAAGTATATTTGATTCCATCTTCCGATACTTCGATATCGTAAATTTTTCCGTAATTGGTTTCAAATAAAAGGTCGATTTCACCGACATCTTTAACGCTTCCAAGATCGATAATCAAACTATCTTGTTGTTCGTCTCGATAATCGCTAGCCCAAAAATTCCCGTAGTTATTTTTGGCAAGTTCCGGACGATGTTCTTCTTTAAACGATGAAGCGGAAAAAACACATCCATCAAGAGACACTTCATCGTCATTATTATAAATTTTTATTTCTGATACTCGGTAACAATAAGATTTTAAAGGTCGAGATATGAATTCATAGCGTACTTTAGTAAAACTAGAAAGAGCAAAATTGACATTGCTTCCGTTACCGAGATAAACTTCGTGATAAGCATTGTTTGAAAAAAGTGAAATGCGGTAGCTAGAAGGACCAAGATCATAGAAAGAAGTGTTGATTCTTGTAGCGGACATAGTACTATTAAAATCTAATTCTAAGTACTGTTCATCGGCGATCACTTTTTCATCGAATAAATCAGGGTACATGTTTTTAGGGATCGCTAAACCACGTTTCCCATATATTTCAATTTCATAGATTGAAAAACCATAGGCACTATACGATTTGTCCATCAGACAAAACCGAACATAACGACCTTTTCCGTTGATGGTTTGATCATCGATTCTTGCCCCGTAACTTCCTTCAAAAGAAGCTAAATCAGTAAACGAGCGATTATCATCAGATACAGCAATCGTGTAGTGTTTACTAGAAGCATTTTCCCAGTTGATTACGATTCTTTCAAATGAAAGAGAGGCGCCTAAGTCGATTGTGACATAGGATATATCTTCTTCCCAAGGACTTTCATAACGCGTGGCGCTATCACCGTCAACTAAAAAACTTGGAGAATTATTATCACGATAAGTTCCGTAAGCTTTGGCACCGGTTGAAATTACATAAGCCGTGTCGGATTCATAAATATACGGCTCTTCTTTTTTACCATATTGATCATCTTTTATTACTGTAACTTTTCGAGTTTTACTAGTAACTTTTCCTTCGTCTTCTAAAGTATATTTAATTTCATAGATACCGGGAGTACCATAATCGATATTGCCGCTTACCTTGATTTTAGGTGTGATATCTTCACCTTGAACGCTAAAACCTTTTATATCTTTTAATGGCGAGAAAAAAACGCCTTGCATGATCGAGATATCATCAATATTGGTGATTATCGGTTTTTCTTCCAGTGTAGGTGAACTAGTACTAGAAGTACTAGAGGAGGAATTATCACTTGAAGCTTCACTACCTGTAGAAGATGACACGTCATTGTTTGATGAGTGATTGAAGAAGGAGAAACAAATTCCTACAGATAGAGCGATAATCACTATTAAAGAAGAGAAAATTATCGATTTTCGCAAGGCGTTTTTCATAAAACTAAATTATTCTTCAGCGACAGTATAAGCGAAACTGTCGGTCAATGGATAAAAATAAGAATCTTCACGATCGCTATTTTCAACGGCGATCAATTTGACGCTAAAGCGATATGAACCACTTGAAAGACCTAAATCTTTTAAAGCTTTTTCAATATCTTCTTTATAGGTAAATTGAGTTCCGCTACGATAATCAACGATAAAGGATCCTAAAGCTTTTTCTTCAGTGGCTTCGGTTTCATCATCGTTAAAAATATAAACTTCCATATGATCTACAAAGGTAGCTTCAGGGTTAACGCCATCCATAAATATTTCCCATGGCCAAATTAATCGACCGGTTTCACTATCAATTGAAATCTCGCCATAATTATTTAAATGATAATCGACTTCATAAGTATAACTGCCATCGAGAATCACAAAGTCGCTTGAAGCATATAAACTATCTTCGCTTGCTACAAAACGCATCGCCATTTTGATTTCGTGGGCTCCTTTAACATTATGGTCTTTTAATACTGTGAGGATATCATTTTTGTAGATAAACCCGCTTTCAACAACCTCCATGATGGCTAGGGTTTCGGTTTCTTCACCGACAAATTCCAATTCGGCATCGTAAAGTCTGATTTCCAAATAAGCGACATCGCCGTTTTTCCATTCTTGATTTGCATTGATTAATTCCCAGCGGTAATCCAAATCGCCATTATCCTTAATGTTTGGTTGTGTACTATCGATTTCTAGCGGTGAAGAAAGTTTTAATTCTTCAATCGTAATCGACTTAGTTCCCGAGAAGGCTTCGTTAGTAACTTTACTGGTTCTTCCATCAGCGGTAACAAGTTCAATCATCAAGCGATATTCGATGGTTTGATTGGTGTAACCGGCTTCGCCTAATGCACGATATAAAGCCTTTTGATCAATCGGTTGCCCGGTTTTAAAACTAGCAAGCGGCATTCCATAAAGCATGACTTGTCCGTTTTCAAAAGCGACATCGTCATTACGATAAATCGTGGCTCTCCAATGATCGCGGAGGGCGAGAGCATCATTGCCGATAAAGCCGAAATTATCGTCTACTCCGACAGCGCGACCATCGACCGGTTCAAAATATAAAGCGTCGGTTACTTTTTCATTACCATAGAAGATTTCAACGTCTTGTTGAATATTGGTGTAATAAAAACCATCTTCTCCGTTTAACGGAACTGATACATCGTTGAGTTTGACTTCCGGAGCCGCCTCAGACAATTTATCGCCTAAAATGTTTTCGCCATAAGCGTAAATAAATAGGTGACCGACAGCATCTTGATCGTAGATTATTTGATGTTCAACACTTGAATTGATCACGATTTTTAACGCGTTGACTACTTCATCGACAGTATTGTCTAATAGTGATTCATAGTAATCTTTAGCATTGTTAATCAAAGTTTCGCGTTCCATAGCGTCCGCTTTAGTAACGTTAGAAACTAAAAGGGCAAAATATTCGCCATCTTTTTTGCAAAGCAGATCGTAAGAATCTTTGACTTCTTCTAAAAGTTTATCGACATCTGAAAGAAGTTCATAGGCACTTTTGGCTTCGTTAATAAGAGTGAGTGAAGCTTCTGAAACATTGCTGATTGATGCGACTTTTTCAACAAAAGCAGTGGCATTTTGCTTGTTTGCACCATGAATGTAAGTAACTGCTTGACTATAGGAAGATATTAAATGCTCTTCCGTTTCGTTAACACGAACTTCGAAAGTATTTTCGCCATTTGTCAATAAGGAAGTGTCACTTAATATTTCATAGCTATTCGATGTAACATCTTTCGTTTGTTCATTATTGATGCGAATGCGATATCCATTTGTCGCACCGGTAACGGCATCCCATGTAAGGACATCATCTTCAATTTTTACATTAGTCGGAGTGTCAAAAGCAACACGAGTCGAACTGCTGTGACTTTCAGAATCAGTACTGCTGGTTTGTTCGTTGCCGATGCTAGAAGTAGAAGCGTCGATACTGGACTCTGAAGAGGTAATTTCAGGTTGTTCAGAAGTTTCATTGCTTGAAACCTGACTTGAAGGTTCTTCTTGAGATCCGCTAGAAGAAGGTTGCGGTTCGTTATTGGCACATCCAGCGATAGCTAAAAGGCCAATAAGCAATAAGGATAATTGACTTTTCTTCATATTAACTCCTTTTTTGTGGAAATCGATTTCCATACACATTTATATTAACATAAAGCGCTTACAATGTCAAAAATAAAAAAAGGCAAGGTTTGCCTTTTTTAAAATCGAAGTTAAGTGATAAATAAAATCAATGACTTGGTTTATCGATCGAAGGGGTAAAAATCAACTCGGATTGAATGACCTTAATGCTTTTGGTTTTGTCATGACCCTTATTGTCAATTTGATCGATCAATTCTTGCGCCAGTTGTTTACCTAATAAATCGGTGTTTTGCTTAACCGTGGTAATCGAAGGGTGAATTGATCTACCGATATCGGTGCCATCAAAACCGGCGACTGAAATGTCGTTTGGAACATTTAAACCCATTTCATCTATCGCAGCTAGCCCACCTAAAGAAGAATAATCATCAGGATATAGGATTGCAGTTGGAGGATTGCTTTGCTTTAAAATTTTTAAGGTAGCCTCGTGATTGGCATTTATATTGTAATAACCGGTTTCAATAATCATATTTTCATTAAAAGCAATTGAGTTTTCGCTTAAGGCATCTTTAAAACCTCTGATTCGCTCTTCAGTGACAATATTTCTTTCGCCGTGTAAAAACACGATATTACGATGTCCGAGTTCGATCAATTTTTTGGTTAATTCGAAATATTTTTCGTAAGAGTCGCTAGTTACGCCACATATTTTAGTTCCGATATAGTCAAATCCGACTTTTGGAATTGAAGAAAGCATCAGCAATTCTTTTACTTCTTCTTTATAATAGTTTCCAAAAATTAAAATTCCATCAACTCTTCTTTTTTCGATGTGACTTAAATAAGAGTAAGTTCCATCTTTGGATTTTGTTTTAGTGAGTAATATTAGATCATAGCCTTCTTTTTGAATTACTTCTTGAAAGGAATTCAAAATGTTCATTAAAAGCAATTGATTAGCGCCAATGCGGCCATCTAAAGCAAAGATTACACCGATTGAGTATGATTTTGAAGTACGCAAAGAGCGCGCTGCAGTATTGGGATGGTAACCCATCTCTTTGGCAACAGCGATAATTTTTTTCTTAGATGCTTCATTGACTCCGCTGTAATTATTTAATGCTTTACTTACAGTAGCCGGAGCGAAGCCACTTTTTTTTGCAATATCATAAATTGTAGCCATGTAAACTTAACTCCCAAGCATAAGTGCTTAATTCATCGCTAACTTAGAATGTTATCATAATCAGTTAGTGGTTTTCAATAATTCAGTATCGAAAAAAATTGAACATAGGAACAAAAATCCTTTTAAGGAGAGCCTTAAAAGGACTAGTATTTTTAAACTATTTCTCCCCAATCAAATGAGTCATCTTCATTATTTTGCTTGCTTTCAAAAGTGTTTTTATTACTTGAAGAAGATTCTTCTTCACTTTGAAGAGAACTGAAATGTTCATTAGAAGTAACGTTAGATTCTAAACTAGTCGCTTGATTAGTTCTTGAATCGTTATTAGTACAACCAAACAATAAAACTGCTGCTAAAATCGAAAAAATAACTATTTTTTTCATTCTGCTCTAGATAAAGCTCCATTTTCATAATTATAAGTTATCGTTTGATATTGAAGATCATTGACTTTTAAAGTGATCTCATAAGTGCCATCTACAATACCAATTAAAGTCAAAGAGAAGAAATAATAATTACCTTCAGTCATAATTTCATCGGCATTTAATGTGACATTAGATACACCATTTAAACTTGTTGTAAGAGTTTTATAGTAATTATTGATTGAAACATCTCGTGTACGGATATCATCGCCTTTTCTATAAGTTAACTCTAATACCACATCATCAGAATAGGTCATTACATCTTCAATTCTAGCAAGACCAATAAAACGAATGGCATTAGCATTATCACTTTTGCCTACTTGAGCACCATATAAAAGATGATCAGAAGGTATAAATGCTTCAATTTCCCATAGTTGATAACCCCAGTTACGCCAAACATCATCAGAAGCTTCGACGGTTTGCAACAATACATATCTTGCTAAAACAGGTTGCTCTAAACTTATGTTATCGGTATGAGTTGCTTGTGCACATTTTACATTTTGAAATAAAGTCCAATCACTCCAAGTTACACTTAAATCATTAATATATTCAAAAGATTCAAGGTCGTCTATTTGTTTTGTAGAGACAAAAATATTATATTCTGTAGGACAAGCTGCCTCCCAATAAACATTTATTTTATCTAACGGATAGATTTGTTCAAGATCCCAAATATAAAAAGTTTCCTTCACTCTAGTTTCTGTTGCTTCGATTTGATGTCCGGTACTAGTCTTGCCATTAGTGTAAACTTTTGGATCGGTAGGAGTTGCCGTAGAATGAACATCTTTATTTAAAAGTACATTACCAATTGCTGAATTGGTATCTAAACTTGAAAGATGTTCAAGATGATAATATCCATTATATTTATCTTTATCATCGGGAACACCAATTTTTAAATAAGTAAATCCTTCATGGTTTCTAAAAGAAAATTGAAATTTGTAAGTACCACTTTTTTCAACGTTAATTGGGTCGGATTCTTTTTTAGTATCAAAAATGCTTTCTGGATCATCATTAGTAGAATCTAACAAATATATTTTTAATTCGCCTTTTGAAAATTTATATTCTATGGAATAAATGCCAGATTCATCATCTAATTGCAATCTTGTTTTAGCGTCAAAACCCCATATGTTTCCTGAACTTATCGCAGCACCATCAAACATATAAAAGTCATATAGTGTTGGATCCAAATATTCTATCTCATAAGTATGACTAAGTTCTTCTCCTGCCGCATTAGTAAGAATGTAGTAGTCACTATTTAAATAATTTTCTACTTTAGAAAGATATCGGATAGCAACTTTTACAGTACTAGATGAAGGATAATTTGCGGCTTTTAAAGCTTTTATAATATCATCAGCAGGGACATTGCCCTCATTTTCTCGAACTATTGTGGCATATGTACCATCTTCTGAAAATGTTTCACTTGCAAGAAAAAATTTGAATTCTAACGAAGCAATATCTTTTACTGAAACTTCTGTACCATTGTATTTTTTAGTTAAATATTCCCAAGCAAGTTCTAATTCTCCGCTTTCATGGAATGCTTGACCAGGTGATGGATTACTAACCATATTTGGTGCTAATAATTTTTCTTTTTCTTCAACGGCTTCAACGATAGGAGTATTATCACCATTGTAATTTGAGTTGAGAGTCAACATTCCCATTGATGAAAAAGCGATAAGTAAAGTTACTAATAATCTTTTCATTTTCTTTTCCTCCTAGTTGGTTGAGTCAAATACTTCACCCCAGAAGTCATCCCAATTATAGATGTCTCCTTCACCTTGTGCTAAAACTGAGGCGAGAATAATATCGTTAATGCAGATATTATCGATTTTTAGAGCAGGTTTTTGATAAGTCTTCATCTAATTACCTCCCATGGAAAACGATTTCCATATTTACCATAAGTATACTGACAAAGTTAATCGTATGTCAACAATAAGAAGAAATTATTTTTTACAAATGTTAATTATAAAAGCAAGTGCAACAAATAAAGAAAGAAACGGGAAGAAAATGTTGCAAACAGAAGTAAAATTACA
>CANQWG010000029.1 GCA_947627505.1 uncultured Bacilli bacterium
TTTTCAGTTTTTTTACTACATTTTTTATTCTTTCAATTTTCTTTCTTTATTTGTTGCACTTGCTTTTATAATTAACCCGAAAAAAAGCATCGTATTCCATATAGCAATAATAAAATAAACTCTCATTATAGCCACTTATTTCACTTGGATCGGGAATGCTTTGCATAAATTTGTCACTAAAGCGCAATTTTTTATATTCGCCATTCTCCCAAATCTCATAGTTATAATGAATATATGGTTTAATAATATAATCATGCAATATGATACTTGCAATTAAACCGAGAATAGCAAAATCAAAAATATAATTGATAATTTTTAATTTGCTGATCGATTTTTGTTCTTGATGTCTTCTATGACTCATAATATCTTCCCCTCATTGTCATTTAGAATAACTGATAACTCATCGTCATGATGAAAGCACAATTTAAAGATAACAAAATTTTTTATTTAAGTCAAAAATATCGCGAACAAGTACTCAAAGTAAAATTTAAATAAGCTTATAACAATACAATTGTTCTTCTTGATATAAATCGATATTTATAGAATTCTTCAATATCCTATCGCCTTCTTGACTTTTATCTATAACCTCATTTCTTTAGCGTATTTTAATAAGTTCTAGTTTCAACTAATCATTCATTAACAATGTCACGTTTAACTTTTGTTAAGGCAGTTAGTTTTTTTTACTTTTAATTAAAGTCAATAAAATATATGATGATAAGTTTTTTATAAAACAAAAAGCAAGCCACCGATATGAACTTGCTTTGTATAACATTAATTTTCTTCATCGTCTTTTATAAAATCTTTAAGCTTTTCTAAACGTGGATCTTCAGCTTCTTGCTGACGACGATAATATTCATCTTCACTGATTACTTCATAACCATCACCCGCAACATTAATCTCGTCATCGTCACGATAAATCTTGCACGGAAGAGAACTGATAATCAAAGAGACGACATGCTCATCTAAATCGAGCTCTTCTCCTTCAAACTTTAAAATCTCATCGTCGCCTTCACCTTTTAATGTGTATGTGATTTCATCTTCGTCATGATTTGAATAAGGAACAGGTTTTAAAGAACGGGTGCTTTTAAGAACGAGCGAAAAATCAAGACCGATTTTGATGATTACAAAATTGCCTAGATGATCGATATCAAATGTCGCATGAGCGCTTTGAAATTCGATTATATCCTTAGAATTTAACGTTAAATCACCTTGATGATAATCTTTTTCAAAGGTCAAGTGACCCTTTTTTAAAATCTCCGTTCTAGTAACAATCATACTATGTATCCTTTCCTTATAAAGTATTCTTTGACCATTTCCATTAAATAACGACAATCAGGATGCGCCGAAACGGCAGTCCTTAAATCAAAAATCAAACGCCACTCTTCAATCGTCGCAGTCATCACTAACTCGGTTTTTAAAGCAGTCGGCAAGACCGAACGAGCCACTTGGGGCGATTGAGAAGCTTCCAATAAGTCAAAATACGACTTTTCGGCCTCTTGCATCGCTTTTTCAAAAAGCGCATACTTTTTTTCATCGTCTTTGATGGATATTGGACAAACCACCGTGATTTGCGAAGAGAACTTATCTTTAGCATAATTGCAATATCTAGTCGACTCTTGCGCGAAAGAACATAGACGATGTCGCACTAGTTCATGCGAAATGCCACGATCAGTGATCACTTTAATCGTCACTTTTAGATGTTTGTCGCGTTCTTCCGCTTTTAGATTCATCAATTCATCTTTGCTTAGGCAATAGACTTCTTCACTCCTATCGCCTTGAGAAGAACAAAAAATATCCGGATATCGCTTTTCTAAATAGCCATAAAACGGAGCAAGAGTCGCATTATTCTTTTCCTTTTGATAATGGTCGACTATCGTCCTTAAATTAAACGACACTAACGGAAAGGAAATATTAGAAAGCGTGATAAACGGATAATGTTCCCTTTCTAAAGCTTCATAAAGTTTTTCATCGACTTTAAAAGCAAATGAAAAATGTTCCAAAACCGCGCCATGATGATTGTTTAAGATTTTTTTGACAAATATTTTAGCGCTTTCTTCTGTGATTAAATTTTCCGATTTGTAGCAGACCCGACCGCATCTTTCGACTTTGCGATATAGATCTTCACTATCGATCTCTTCAAAACTTGGTTTAACGACAATCATCGAAATGCTCCTTTACATAATTATAAAAAGACTGCGGATCGCCTTTTAAGGCGATTTGATTTTCGTGATGGTGACGTGAAATCAGGCAATCGGTCACAAGATAAGTCTTCAACCCCAATTGAGCGGCGATCATATCTTCTTCAACGTCATTGCCGACCATCAGGCACTCTTCGCCTTTTAAATTCAACTTAGCAAGAATTTCTTTATAATATTCTAAATGCGGTTTAGCGGCATGTGAATTTTCTTGATAAGTGACAAATTCAAAATCGGCGATATCAAGATGTGCCCATTTGATGCGCTTTTCAATCGCAATTCGCGGAAAAACCGGATTGGTGGCGATGACTAGTCGATAGCCACGTTCCTTTAAAAGTTTGACCGCATTTACCATTTCTTCTTTAACCCACACTGCTTTTTTTACCATCTCAAAATCAGTTTTATAATACGCTTCAAAATTGATAAAATCAGCTTCAGCTGTGGCTTGATCTTTGCGAAGTTCCGTAAAATAACGCTTGTAGGAATCGTAATTAGTGACGTTGGGATTAGGATTAGCGATCATCATATCGAGGGCTTTAAAGATCATGTTTACCCCTTCTTTAAACGCCACCGGAGTAGAAAACGAAGCGATAAGACCTGGAAGATAAATTTCTAGAAATTTCTCTTCATTCATGCCCAGTAACGTTCCGTCTAAGTCAAATAACACCGCCTTAATCATTTGCGTAATTCCGCCTTGAAAACGTTGTTTAAATCGGAGATGATCTTCGCTTCGCATTTAGCGATCTCCTCGCTAGTCATCGTCTTATTGCAATCACTATAGGTGATCGATAAGGCGAGCGATTTTTTATCGTGTTCTAACGGTAACCCTTCGTAAACGTCGAAAACCGAAACCTCGCTCACTAACGGATAACCGCTCTTTTTAATTTGACGAATCATCTCTTTCGCCAAGACATTTTTATCGACCACTAACGCTAGATCACGGCTGACGCTAGGATAACGCGAGATGTTTTTCATCTTTAACGGGCCGACTTTCAAAGCCATAAAAGCACTTAAATTGACTTCCATCACGTAGGTTTCACCCATCTTTTCTTGATACTGAGGATGAATTTGTCCAATGACTGCGACCACCTGATTTTGAATCGTAACTTTAACGCTGCGTCCCGGATGGAAATAAGGAGACGTCAAACGAGCGACTTTATAACGCGATTCTTCAATGCCAAGTTCTTCCATAATCATCAAGAAAGCTCCGTATAAATCGTAAAAATCATACGGGCGGGTCTTTAATTGACCACGCACGTGACAAGCGCCGTTTAACGCGGCGACAAGCGCGGTGTAACGCGATGTTTTAGTTTGAACTTCGCTGACTTCAAAAAGCGCCAAGTCGCGATTTTGATGATCGAGATTATACTTTAAAGTATTGAGACACGAGACGATAAGCGATCGTCTCACGACACTATGTTCAACCGTCATCGGATTTTTTAAAATGTACGGCTCATCTTCATTTAATAACACAAACTTTTGATCTTCTTCAGGAGAAATCAAAGTGTAAGTCAAAATTTCGTTGTACCCATTGGCGATCAACATTTCACGAATTTTAAGGCGTTTTTGTTGTTCAAAAGTAAGTCCGCCGCGCGTCGTTTCCATCATCGGCAACCGCGATTTGATAGCTTCAAACCCGACAAAGCGAATGACTTCTTCTGAAAGATCGGCATCGCATTTTAAATCGATACGGTGGCTAGGAATCGTCGCTTTGAAATGATCTTGATCTTCGTCAAATGTCACATGGCAATAAAGTCGCTCGAGGATCTCTTTGATTTTGCTTGCTTCAAAGTCGGTGCCTAAGCGATTGTTGATATAGGAGACACTGCATTCGATAACAGTAGGAGCAATTTCTTTTTCACGATAAAAGACCGTCTCATAGATCTCTTTTGCATCGGCCAATTCTTTTAATAAACTCACGGCCAAATCAAGCACGTAACGATCTTGATTGGGATTGATGCCTTTTATAAAACGCGCTGAAGAATCGCTCGATAAACCGGTTTTAATCGTGGTCTTTCTAATGGTCGCCCCATGGAAATAGGCGGCTTCAATCGCGATGTTTTTACTATTATCGTCAACCGCGCATTCTAAAGCCCCCATCACCCCGGCCAAACAAACATTATGGCCTCCGTTAGTGACTACAAGATCGCCCTTTTCAATTTGATACGTTTTTTCATCTAAGGCCACAAAATCACTTTCGACATCATCTTTAACGATAAATTCACGGGAAGGCAATTTATCGATATCGTACATGTGTAAAGGTTGCCCAGTTAAAAGCATCACATAATTGCCAATATCGACGATGTTGTTAATCGAACGAATATTAGAGGCCATCAAGTAACGTTTCAACCACGTCGGCGATTCTTTGATTTTAAGATCTTTGCACACTTTTAGTGAGAATTGATTGCATTTAGAGGTCGCGCTAGAAACTTTAAAATCGCTTTCTTTCAACTTTTCTGCTTTAAAGGTTGGTATATTTAAGGGTCGATTGAAAAGACTTGCCAATTCTTTAGCTAAAGAAAAAGCCGCCAAACAATCAGAACGATTGGCTAAGACATTGATGTCTAATACCTCATCGTCATATCCTAAATATTTTAAAACTTTCTCTTCACCGACTGGTGCACTAGGGTCCAATTCTTCGATTCCGCTAATTTGTTTTTCACTTAGATAAGTCTTATCGACTCCGAGTTCGACAAGCGAACAACACATGCCGTCACTTTCGATATCGCGGATTTTAGACTTTTGAATCGTGACTCCTAAACGCGGTAAAACCGCTTTTTCGCGAGCGACGATCACTTTTAGTCCGACCTTGACGTTAGGAGCGCCACAGACGATTTGATGAATTCCGTATTTAGGACCTTCATCGACCTTTAAGATATGGAGATGATCGCTATTTGGATGTTCCTCGACGCTTAAAATTTCACCGATCACTAGATTAGAAGCTTCCGCGAGTTTAGTGACGCCTTCCACTTCAAGTCCGGCGAAAGTCAATTTATGGACGATTTCTTCGGTCGATAAACCCGATAAATCGACGAATTGTTTAAGTAAATTCAAACTGATTTTCATAAGTGACCTCCTCAACGTTTAAACTGCGTGTTAAAGCGCAAGTCATTATTGTAAAAGCGACGGATATCATCGACCCCGTATTTGAGCATCGCCACCCGTTCAATCCCGATTCCAAAAGCGAAACCTTGATATTCGTGCGGATCAAAGCCACACATTTCTAATACGTGAGGATGCACCATTCCGGCACCGAGAATTTCAATCCACCCCGTCTTTTTGCAAAGCGCGCATCCTTTTCCGCCACATTCAAAGCACGAGATGTCGACTTCAACCGAAGGTTCGGTAAACGGAAAATACGATGAACGCATCCGCACTTCGCGTTTTTCGCCAAACATCGCTTTGGAGAACAATTCAAGAGTTGCTAATAAGTTTCCCATATTGATGTTTTTATCGATGACTAAGCCTTCGATTTGACCGAATTGATGGGAATGAGTCGCATCATCGTCGCGACGATAAACTTTGCCAGGCGAGATGATTTTAATCGGACCTTGTCCCTTTTTTTCAAGCATCACGTGCGCTTGAACCGGGGAAGTTTGCGAACGCATCAAAAGCGTCTCGTCAATGAAGAAAGTATCTTGCATATCGCGAGCCGGATGATCTTTTGGCACGTTTAAAAGTTCAAAATTGAAATGATCGCTTTCGATTTCCGGTCCTTCGGCGATTTGATAGCCCATGCCGACGAAGATGTCACACACTTCATCGATGATTTTGTTGAAGAGATGTTTAGAACCTTTTTTCAAATCAACTTCCGGAAGCGTGTAATCGATCACTTCTTTATTCAAGCGTTCTTCAAGGGCTTTCTTTTGAAGAGCGGCCTTTTTGCTTTCAAGCGAAGTGGTGATTTTAAAACGGATATCGTTCATAAATTGCCCGAATTTAACTTTTTCTTCCGCTTTCAAGTCTCGCATTTTGGACATGAAAGACGAAAGTTCGCTTTTTTTGGAAAGGTAGCGATTATGGATATCTTGCAAGGCCTCCGAAGATTTGGCATTTTCGATATCTTCAAGCGCTTGCGAAGCGATTTTTTCAATTCTTTCGTTCATATTTTATCTCCTTACAAATGTGTATTTATTATCATATATCTCGCCTTTAAAGTCAATGTGAGTACAAGTTGAATATTGGCTTATCAAAGATTTTTGAGAAGGTTTTGTACGCGGATAAACTCTTCATCTAACGGCGCAAAGAATTCCATTTTCTCTTTAGTGCGGGGATGGATAAAGCTGAGTTTATAGGCATGTAACATCTGTCCTTTTGAAGTGTATGGTTGTTTTTTAAAACCATAGGTCGTATCGCCGACTATCGGATGATGGATATAGGCTAGATGAACTCTAATCTGATGAGTGCGTCCGGTTTCCAAACGACACGAAATAAAACTATGATTTCGATATCGTTCTAAAACTTCGACGTAAGTGATAGCTTCTTTACCTTCTTTAACATCGATGGTCCGTTTCAAACGATCGTTTTTATCTTTCCCCAGCGGAGCGTCGATTTTAATCTTCGTATGGGGAATCACCCCTTCGACTAAAGCGTAATATTCGCGGTGCATCGTCTTATCTTTCAATTGCTCTTGCAAAAAAAGATGGGTGGTATCATTTTTAGCGACCACTAGAAGACCTGAAGTGTCTTTATCGATTCGATGGACAATCCCGGGACGAACGACCCCATTGATCGACGATAAATCTTTGATGTGATATAATAAAGCGTTAACCAAAGTATTTCCATCATAATGGCCGTTTGAAGGATGGACAACCAACCCTCGCGGTTTATTGATTACGACCAAATCTTCATCTTCATAGATGATGTCAAGGGGAATATCGCGCTTTTCAACGGTCAAAACTTTCTCTTCTAAATGCATGAAGGAAATGGTGTCTCCTTCTTTGACTCGATAAGAATTTTTGACTTTTTTGCCGTTTACAAGACACCCTCCTTCGTCGATTGCATGTTGCACATACGCGCGCGTCCGATTTTTTAAATGTCTTAGTGTCACTAAATCGACGCGTTTATCATCATCGACTTTTTCACAAATAAAGGTGACGTTATCAATCATTTTCCTCTTCCTCTTTGGAATTTTTAGACGCAGAATTTTTGCGTTCTTCTAAAAAAAGCGCCAGAAGAATCATCAAAACCCCGATTACCAAACAAGAATCGGCAAGATTAAAAGTCGGCCAATAGAAATCGCCGAATTTAAATTCCAAAAAATCGACGACGCCACGATTGTTATATAATGCGCGATCGACAAGATTTCCAAAGCATCCCGGAATCAGTAAGAAAAAGGCGTAACGCGAAAGCTTTGACATCCTTTTCCAATAACGAACTAACGCGAAAATCATCAAGCCACCCCCGATAAGTGAAACTAACGGAAGCAAGATTCCCGTCCCGCTTAAAATTCCAGCAACGGCGCCTTGATTAAACACTAAGGCGATCCGGAAAAAATTCGGGATGACGGTGATCGCCGCACCTTCGGTTTTTAAGACGTTTAAAACCACGGCTTTCGAGACGATATCCGCGACAAACAAGACTAATATAAGCCATAGTCCGCTTGTAAAGAAAAACTTTAAAGCGCCTAATATTTTTGCTTTATTCACTCTTAATCACCTCATGGCAGCGAGTACAAACATGATGTTCTTCACACGTATCTAAAGTATCGAAGTAAGCCCAGCATCGTTCGCATTTTTGACCCTCGTGACGTTCGATTTGCACGGTGCAATGCGGATAGTCTTTTCCTTGCTCTAAGTTAGTGACCATCTTCACTTTAGAAACGATGAATAACAATTCCATACTCCACTTAGGATCTTTGAAAAGCTCGAGCGTTTCCGTTTCTTTAAACGAAAGCGTCAAAGTGGCTTCAAGCGAAGAACCGATGAGATTTTCAAAGCGCGATTCTTCAAGAGCCTTCATGATTTCGCTTCGCACTTCTTTAAACTTCTCATAATCGGCTAAAATCTTTGAATCATATTCGTGCGATTCTTTAACCATATCTTCTAAAGCGAGATATTTTTTAGTGACGCCAGGCAAATTCTCGTAAACTTCTTCCATCGTAAAAGCTAAAATCGGTGAAAGCAATTTGGCTAAAGTCAAGGTCACTTCGTACATCACCGTTTGGATTTCGCGACGTAAAGCGCTATCCTTTTTGTCGCAATATAACGGATCTTTAGCAATCGACAAATAGAACGAAGAAATATCGGTGGCTAAAAATGAAGTAATACTGCTCACCGCATTAGCGTAATCGTAACGATCATAGCACTCTAAACAATTATTTTTGACTTTTTCAAGCGTCGCTAAGATATAGGAAGAAATTCTTCCAAAACTAGTGACGCAATCTTTTTCGTAACAGAACGTTTGATTTTCCCCGTCCGATAAATTGGCGAGCATAAATTTAAAGGTGTTGCGGATTTTTCGATAGCTTTCTGAGACTTGTTTAACAAGTTCTTCGGAGATTCTTACATCGGCTTGATAGTCGACAGTCGCTGCCCACAAACGCAAAATATCGGCACCATAGACATTGATAATCTTATTAGGATCGATACCATTACCTAAGGATTTTGACATCTTATTGCCATTTCCGTCTAGGACGAAGCCATGGCTAACGACATTTTTATAGGGTGCTTCTCCAGTCGTGGCTACAGCGATAATCAAAGACGAATTGAACCATCCACGATATTGATCGCTTCCTTCTAAATATAAATCGACCGGATATTTATAGCCACGTTCACGGACGACACCATTGAACGAAGAGCCAGAATCGAACCACACATCCATGATATCGGTCTCTTTTTTAAATTCACCATGCGGTGATAACGGATTGGTATAACCTTCAGGCAACAACTCTTTAGCTGACAATTCAAACCAGATGTTGGAACCATATTTACCGACTAAATCAGCGATATGAGCGAACACTTTTTCTTCCATGATCGGACTTCCGTCTTCATTGTAGATGATGGGAAGTGGCACACCCCAGGCTCTTTGACGCGAAATGCACCAATCGCCCCGATCTTTAATCATGTTGTGCATTCTTAGTTTACCCCAAGCCGGGGTCCAATTGACTTTGTCGATCTCTTCTAATAAACGATCTCTAATTTTATCGATCGAGCAGAACCATTGCGGTGTCGCTCTAAAAATAAGTGGTTTATTGGTTCGCCAATCGTGCGGATAGGAGTGGACGATTTCATTTAAGCCGAGGAGCGCTTGATTTTCTTGAAGCATCGTAATCACGACGTCATTTGCCTCTTCATAGAAAAGACCTTTTAAGCGTTCGCCGCTAGTTTCATCCATCAACCCATGTTCATCGACCGGACAATATGGCGGTAAATTATATTTTTTACCGACGATAAAGTCATCTTCGCCGTGTCCTGGAGCGGTATGGACACATCCAGTACCGGCATCATCGGTAACGTGATCCCCGCAGATCACTAAAGAATCGCGATCGTATAAGGGGTGCTTAGTTTGAATATATTCGAGTTCTTGACCTTTGAAAGTCTTGATTAAATCAGCTTTTGTAAGTCCTAACTCTTTAATAAGACGCTCTTTTAAAGAGACCAAAAAGACCAATTTGCCTTTATTCGTATCAAATACGCCATATTCAAAATTTGGATTGACGCATATCGCAAGATTGGCTGGAATCGTCCATGGTGTCGTCGTCCAAATTACAAAATAAGTCGAAGAATCTAAGACGCCTTTTCCGTCACGAACTTGGAAGCGGACATAGATGGTCTTACTAGTGACATCGCGATATTCGATCTCGGCTTCAGCGAGGGCGGATTCACTAGACGGCGAATAATAGACCGGTTTTAATCCTTTGTAGATCAATCCGTCGAGAGCCATTTTGGCGAATATTTCGATTTGCGATTTTTCAAAACGCTTGTCAAGAGTCACGTAACGATCGTCAAAATCGCCTAAAATTCCTAGCCTCTGTACTTGTTTCATTTGTCTTTCGACTTGCTTTTTAGCATACTCTTCGCATTTTAAGCGAAACTCTTTCGGAGAGATGGCTTTGCGGTTTACCCCTTGTTTAGTGACCGCATTTTCAATTGGAAGACCATGGGTATCCCATCCTGGAATAAAAGGTGTGTAGTAACCTTGCATCGCTTTATAGCGAATCGCCACGTCTTTCAAAATTCTATTTAACATATGACCGCAATGCATGTCGCCGTTAGCGTACGGTGGGCCATCGTGAAGCATATATTCTTCATTACCCTTATTCTTTTCTAATAGCAGATGATATAAATCATCTTTTTGCCATTTTTCAAGCATCACCGGTTCTTTCTTATTAAGATTTCCCCGCATTTCAAATGCGGTTTTTCCCATCAGTAAAGTTTTGTTGATTTCCATTTTGTCTCTCCTTATTACATAAAAAAACGCCCTCTAAGGACGCTTATGCGTGGTACCACCTTAGTTCTTACTAGTGTAAGCCCTCATTGTTGCGCTAACGCCGCACATACGGAAGAATTTACTCTTAGTTCAACTCTTCGGCTAAAAAGTGATAAGTGTCCGGTTTTAACATCTCTTCCTTGCACCGTTTTGAAGAGTCGCTAAAATGTAATTACTCGGGCTTTTGTCTTTCTCCGCCTTTATGTAGTATTATGGCATAATCTTTAGTTAAACTCAACTTAAAAAGCGTGAATTCAAGATAAAAAGTAGCGATTGTAGTTTGTTTAATCAACAAATCATCGTGTTTTTTTAATTATGTCTATAAAAAGAAGTAGTTGTGGTTTCTATCGATCATATCGTACTCTTGAAATCAAAAACCAAATTCCAAAGGTCATTACAATAACAATAGAACCGGAAAGCAATAACCACATTAAACTATCTGTATTTGATTTTTCGATATTTTCAGATACGATTTCAAAATATATTTCAATAGTATCGTAGTTTTCGGCATCTTCTCCTTTATAGATGGCTTTCACTCTCATTTTGTTGGAAGTGATTTCTAGATCTTCATCTTCCCATACAAAGCCATCGGGCAATTCGATGTCGGATAGTCGCGTCACATGCTCATCGATATGTATCGTCGTTTCCACATTCGGTTTTTCGGCTTTTAAAATAGTAAAGCTTATCTCCTTTGTGCCTTGATAATCATTCTTCCCGATGACGATGACTTTCCCTTCTCCGGCGGAAACATTGTTTTGATATTCAATCTCATAATCCTTACCCATCGTTAAAATCTTATTTCCGTCTTTAACGATCACTTCCGGTGTTTTAGAATTTCCATCATAAACAAAAGAAGAATCTTGAAGTTTAATATCTAACGTTGATATATCTTTGGGTGCTTCTCTTTTTATGGTAATCGCCACTCGATAGTGTTCATAGTTTGTTTGATCTTCATATATAGCATATGCGGTGATCGTTTCACTATCGATGATTGTATCCGGCTTTTCCCACTTCCAACCCGATATTAAGGGTATCGATTGCAAAGTGGTAATATCTCTTGCAACCGTAATCGTACTTGATGGCATTGAAAGTGGATATTCGGCTTTTTCAATCGTGAAAGTGAGGGTTATGCTTCCTGAATAATCATTAATTCCATTTACAATGACATTTGCTATTCCAGCATCGATGTTATTTAAATATTGAATCGTATAATCTTTATCAATCTCTAAAGTTTTTTCTCCATCTTTAACGATAACGTTCGGCTTTTTTTCATATCCATCGTAAACAAAGGTCGCTTGTTCTAATTCGACGTCGATTGAAGCCAGATCTTTTGGTCTTTCTTGAACGATGGTAATTTCCATTTCGGTATGTAAATAATTTGCTTTATCTTCTCCCGTATAAATCGCAACAGCGACAGTGGTTTCCGCATTTAATGTTTGATTAGGATTTTGCCACGTCCAATTTTCATAACCTAATGAAATCTCACTTAACGTAGTGAAATTTCCTTTGACTTTAATGATATTATTGGGTCGATTGGACGGATGATCGGCTTGCTTTATTTGGAATGTTTGAGTTATTTCTCCAGTATACTTCCAATTTCCTTTAATAATCATCGAAGCTATACCGGCATTAGTATTGTTTTTGAAAGTCACACTATAGTCGATACCAGAATGCAATTCATTGCCTTGATAGATAACTTTGATATTCGGTGTAATCGTCTTACCGTTATAAGTATATTCCCCGACGATTTCAACCACGGCATTTGAAATATCGATATTAGCTGGAGGAGCTTGATTAAGGCGATTGACTTTGACGCTGCACGTTTTCTTTCGATAGTACTCGGCATCATCCCCAATATATCTTAACGAATAACTAAAATCCGATACTCCCGTATTTAGTGTGACATTTTTATCGATCCATTCCCAATTTATCGGTGCCGGTACTTGGTTGAGATTGGTCACATTGTAAACGTCGATGGTTCCACTTATTGCACCGGGCGGTGTTTCCGGTTTTGCCACTTCGAAAGTAGTTATTCTCGTTCCAAAATATTTATTGATGCCTCGAATTTCGATGGTGGCTTGTCCGGGTGTGGCATTATCGATAAAAGCGATGGTGTAATCTTGATCTTTTTGCAATATTTCATCGCCAAAATACACATTTATGTCTGGAATCTGCGGTTTACCCTTTTCATAATACAAAAATCTACTTGAAAGTTCGATTCGTGCGTTTTTCAAGTCGTTATCTAAGATTGAAACACGCGGAACGGTGTTAGTGATGGCTCTTAAGCGAACGCTCATCCCGGATGCATAATCGGCATAAGAACCAGCAGTGCCTTTTAAACTAGTCCAAACATCATTGTACTTACGATAAGTCATATCGTTGACCGATTCTTTGGTTTCCGCAGCATAAAACGGAAATAGCGGATTACCCGAAGCATCTTGTCCGCTGATGACAAGAGAAAAATATTCGCCCTGTTCTAGATTTATCGGTTCATCAAAATTGACCGTATAAAAACCGTCATCTTCAAAATAAACATCTTTTTTATGAGCTACAAGCGTACCAGCATCTGGAATATTTCTCGAATCGTTGACGTTACCGGGATTAGCGTATGGCAATTTGTATACTTTGATATCAGCCGTCAACTGCGTATTCCTAACTCCAAATTGCACGGCCGTCAATTGTTCTTGCATGGTGGCACTTGAAAGTTTGGCTTCATAAATAGCGCCATGCGCATCAGTGATATATTGCGTTTCATTATCAGTCACTTGTCCATCATAATAATAGATGTTTTGATAGTGATCTCTAAGTCCCATATCGACAACGTAAAGGTTATTGCTTAAATACGAATCATAAGCCAAATAAAAACAATATCTACCATCGACTTCATTTCCACCCGGACCCCAGCTGTTTTTTACGATCCACGCTCCATTTGAACTTGGTTGATCGGGCCGAAATTTATCTTTAGAAATAGTGTCATCCCAACCGACGATAAGCGACGCATGGCCTAAAGAAGTTCCATCACTATGATAAACAAATTGTTGATAAGTGAATTGCGGCGCTTTATATTCCATAGTCACCGCACCATATTCTAGAATAGCCCGTTTGATGGCCTCTTCGTTTTTTTCAATCTGTTTGAATCCTTCAACAAAATAATCTGACTGCGTGATCTTATTTTTAATAGTAACGTCACTAGCGGAACTATAGTTTGTTTTTTTGATCGGCGCATAACCTTGTGACATCGCCATAAAAGCATCATCGGCATGACCCCCGTTACTACGCCAAGTGCTAAGACTATATGTATCGTTAGTCGTAAGATATAAGGGATCATTTTTTCCGTCGCGATTAAACCGCACATAAGCAGCTTCGATATCATCTAAATTGAGGGTATCCTTATCGACACTTGAATCGACACCATCGTGCAAAATGTTTGCTTCTACGGCACCGATTGCGGCATAGGCCCAACATATTCCTAAACTTCCTTGATTTTTCTCTTTGGTAATATAGCCAAAGTCCCTTCCATCAAATCTTGAAAGATTGTTTGCCCAATAATTCAATTGTTCTTCGTTTGCATTTTGAAGATCGCTTAATGCAGCGGGAGATTCTTGTATAGGGTTTATATTTTCTTGATTTCTTGAATTTATAAATAACTTTGTTGGCTTATTTAATTCAGTTGTAAAAGCATTCCCATGAAGGGAGAGAATAAATACCTGAAATAAAGCCATAATTGATAGGAGGATTTTTTTCATAATAATCATCATGATTTTACAAAAGATTAGTCTAAAAGTCAAATAGCGACCTTTGCATCTAAACCATTCCCCAACAACAGCTTTTAGATATTA